>CAMAUF010000139.1 GCA_945861295.1 bacterium
CGCGCCGCCTACGCATCACGCTGGTGGGTCCATGTCGAGCCCAGGACCAGGATGCGGGCGGCGACAGCGACGCTCCCGCGACTCCTGGTCACGCCCAATCTCACAAAACACCGCCTGTTCGCCTGGCTCGCCGGGAGTATCCTCCCGGATCACCAACTGTTCGCTTTCGCGCGGTCCGACGATTACTTCTTCGGCGTGTTGCACTCGCGGCCTCATGAGCTTTGGGCCATCCGGACGGGCACACAGCTGCGCGACTCGAAGAGCGGGCGCCGATACACCGCGACCACCTGTTTCGAGACTTTTCCGATGCCATGGCCGCCAGGACGGGAACCGCGAGACGACGCGCGCATCGCCGCCATCGCGAACGCAGCCAAGACGCTCAACCGTCTCCGAGAAACCTGGCTCAATCCCTCCCCGGTCGATGGCCTCCCGTTGCCGGACAGCGAACTGAAGAAGCGGACGCTCACGAACCTCTACAACGAGCGCCCAGCTTGGCTCCGCAACGCCCACGGCGACCTCGACCGCGCCGTCTTCGCCGCCTACGGCTGGCCGGAAGACCCGGACGCCTTGGCCGATGAGGAACTGCTCTCTCGCTTACTGGCGTTGAACCTGGAGCGCGCAGCCCCCTCTCCCCCCTCTCCCGGACGGGCGAGAGGGTTGAGGTGAGGGCACGTCACTCCGTCACTTCCGTCGCTCCGTCACTGCCAAGGCCCCCTCCGACCTCCACCACAATCCGCTCACCATCCCCTCATGACCAACTCATCCGCCACTGACTCACTTCCCCCTCAGCACCAACTCACGACCCCGCGGTGCACGGCCACCACCGGCGCCGGACTCCCCTGTCGATTCCCGCCCCGCCGCCAAACCGGCCTCTGCATCAACCACGACCCCGCCTACCGCCAAGCCCAAGTCGCCAACCGCACCACCGGCGCTGCGCACTCGACCGCCCTCCGCATCGCCCGCGCCCATGCCAGACGCTCGCCGCTCGGCGCCATCGACCCCTGGGCGCTCGTCGACCGCGCCTCCGTCCAGGCCATGCTCGATGGCGTCATCCGCCTCGAACTCGCCGGCGCACTCCCCAAGGAGCGCGCCCGCAACCTCCTCCGGGCACTCTCGCTTGCCGCCCGCAACTTCGATACCCCGCCGCTCGCTCGCGATAGCTCCCGCACCGCACGCCACAACCTCGGCCGCTATCGTGCCGTCCGCAACGCCTTGGGCCCGCAACTCGAAGCCGCCGTCGCCGCCGCACGTCCCCGCCAACCCGGCGAGGCCATTTCCAACTCATCCCGTCAACTCACGGGAGGCGTGAGTTGAACACGCGCCCAACTCACGCTTTTTCGCAACCAGCGTCCGCCGAATCGCCGCCTCACTCCGACACTTCGACGCGACTATGCCCGCGGGAGGCCCAGGCCGCGGGTCGCGATGATGTTGCGCTGGATCTCGCTGGTGCCGCCGGCGAGCGTCTCGCGCACCTGGTCAACGTAGCGGTAGGCGTTCATCCCCTTCATGGGGGCGCGCTCGTCGATGATGTCGCCCCAGAGGCCCATCATCTTGGCGCCCGTCTTCGCCGTACGCTGGATCAACTCGGTGTTGAACAGCTTGGCGATCGACGATTCGTAGTTCGGGATCTGCCCGGCCGCCTGCATCGAAATGATCCGGTAGGCCAACAGCGTCGCCGCCTGGACCTCGATCCAGCGGTCGACCCATTGCAGGCGCACCGCTTCGTAGTCGGTCGGCGCGACTTCGGCCCGGTGCTCGCGAAACCAAACCAGGTTCCGTTCGACCACCTGGCGGCTGCCGATCGAGTTGCCAATCGAGGAACGTTCGAAGTCGAGCGTCGTGGTGCCCACGTACCAGCCGCGATTGACCTCGCCGATGATGTTCTTGGAGGGGACGCGCACGTCCTCGAAGAAGACCTCGTTGAAGTCGTGGCCGCCGGCCATGTTGACCAACGGGCGGACGGTGATGCCGGGCGTCTTCATGTCGAAGAGGAAGTAGGTGATGCCGCGATGCTTCGGCGCGTCTGGGTCGGTCCGGGCGAGGCAGAACATCCAGTCAGCGATATGGGCCAGGCTGGTCCAGATCTTCTGGCCGTTGATGACGAAGTCGTCGCCATCACGGACGGCGCGCGTTTGCAGTGACGCCAGGTCGGAGCCGGAGCCCGGCTCGCTATAGCCCTGGCACCACTGGACGGAGCCATCGAGGATGCGCGGGATGTGCTGGCGCTTCTGCTCCTCAGTGCCGGCCGCGATCAACGTCGGGCCGAGCATCATGACGCCGAGGCCGCCGACGTTGGGCGCGCGGTGTTCGGCGAACTCCTCGTTGAGGATGAACTGCTCCATCGGGCTCAAGCCAGCGCCGCCGTACTCGGCTGGCCAGGCGGGAGCGACCCAGCCGCGCGAGGCGAGGGCGCCGCGCCACTTGTCCCAGAGCGGCTTCGTCGCTTGCGGGGCGCGGGTGAAGAACTGACCAGTCAGTTCTTGGGGGAGCTCTTGCTTCAGGAACTGGCGGACCTCGCCGCGCCACACGGCTTGGCTGGCGGTATCACGGAAATCCATGGTGCACCTCGGGAGCCGGGCGCGGCCGGCGGCTCGGTTAAGGAAAGCCTCGGGGCTCGCGTGCCGAGCCTGAAAGGCGTGTGCACATAGGAAAGCGCAATCCCGGCCGCTCGTCCAGTTTCGCGCGCGCTGGCCCTCCGGGGTTGCTTCGACGGCATCCCGGCCCCATAACTTTGGGTGGATGACCGCACCTCCCGGGGCCCCATACGCCGGCATGATCAGTATCGTGATCCCGACGATTGAGCGCGACGCGCATCTCCGGCGTTGCCTCGAATCGCTCCTCAGCGACGATGCGGGCGGGCCGTTCGAGATTTTCGTCGGCGACCAGTCGCCGGACGACCGGCGCGACCGAATCCTCGCCGGGTTGGACGCGGCCAATATCCGATGGCTGCGCGTGCCCAAAGGCAAGTGCCGCGCGCTGAACCGCGCCTTGGCGGCTGCGCGCGGGGACCTGTTCGTCTGCCTCGATGACGACGTGGCGGTACGGGCCGGTTGGTTTCGGGAACTGCGGCGTATCGGCGGCGAGCGGCCGTTCGACATTGTCTATGGCGCGGTGGTGGAGCCCCGGCCGCTCGCGCCCGGCGAGGTGCTGCCGCGCACCGAACTCCTCTCCGCGACCGCCGCCATTGGGCCCGAACGCGGCAAGCGCGCCCTCCTCGGGATGGGCGCGAACGTCGCGGGCCGGACGGCGGTCTTCCGGACGTTGGGCGGCTTCGACGAAGCGTTCGGGCCGGGCAGTGTCGTCGGTGCAGGCGACGACGTGGATTTCGCGATCCGCGCGACCGACGCCCGCCTCCACCGGCGGTTCGACCCGGCGCTGGTGGTCGCACACTACGAGTTTCAGAGGGTCGCGGACGGGAGTGCCGGAGCGCTGTTGAATCAGTACGCCCGTGGATATGGCGGGATCTGGATGAAGGATCTCCGGCTAGGAAACTGGCGGCGGGCGGCCTCTCGGCTCAAGGGGGTGCTGCTTGCTTCGCCGAAGGACGCGGAGCGCCGGGCTGCCCAAGGAAGGGCCGCCAGGATTCGCCATTTCGCGGCGGGCGCGCGAGTTGCGGCCCGCCTCCCGCTCGACCGGAAGGCGCGGCTCTTCCGGTCGCCGCCGCCAGAAGGGCCATCATGACCACCCTGACCGCGCTCCTGGCGACACGGAACCGTCCGGACGACCTCCGCCGATGCCTGCAGTCGTTGGAAGCCGCGGACAGGATGACCACCGTCTGCGTCCTCGATCAGTCGGACAGCGATGAATCGGCACGGGTCCTGGCCGGGATCGACCTCCCGAACCTGCAGTGGCTTCGTTGCGAAACGCGTGGCCGTTCGCGCACCATCATCCGGTACTGGGATCAGATCCCAGGCGAGGTGCTGGCGATCGTCGACGACGACTGCACCGTGACGGCGGAGTGGCCGTCAGTGATCCGCGGCCATTTCGCCGATGAGCGCGTCGACCTGCTCCTGGGCCAGCTGTTGGCCCCGCGGGCGCTTGAGGAGGGCGAGCAACTCACCACCTGGGTCCGCGGCCGGGCCACCGAGCCCCATGGCCGGCGGGCGCGGTTCGGAGGCCACGGCATCGGCGGGGCGATGGCCTGGCGACGAGACGCGGTCGTGCGGGTCGGTGGCTTCGACCCACTCCTCGGGCCAGGCGCCCGGTTCCCGGGGAACGACGACTTCGACATGGTGGCGCGCGCGCTCAGAGCCGGGCTGGGGATCAGGTTCGAACCGGCCTACGCGGTGTATCACTGGGGCTTCCGGCATGAAGCCGATGGCTCCGCGGCCCGCCTCTTAGCCGGCTACGCGAACGGCCGCGGGGCGACCATGGCCAAGTCCTTGAAGACCGCTGACTGGGTCGGCGTCGCGGCCGATTTGCGCTGTTTCTTCATCCGTCTCGCTGGCCACCGCCGGTTCCTGCGAAGAGCCCAGACGATGCAGCCGGCCCACGGGTGGCACCAAGCCTTCCTCAGCGGCTTCACAAGCGGCCTGAGAAGCCCAGTCGACCGCCGGACGGGCTGCTTTCGGGACGACCGCTAACCCGCGTGCTGGGGCTCATCGTCATCTGCGCTCACGGGCCGGCCGCGCATGGTGTCCCAGGCGGCCCGGATCGTCGGGGGCAGTTCGCGGCGGTTCGCCACCAGCAAGACCACGCACAGCGCTGAGTACCCCATCGCGTAGTACACGCGTACGGCCTCGTTGGTGATGAACAACTGGGTCGCGAACAGCACGAAGAGGGCGACCG
This sequence comes from bacterium, assembly GCA_945861295.1. Lineage (GTDB taxonomy): Bacteria > Chloroflexota > Dehalococcoidia > Tepidiformales > Tepidiformaceae > CAMAUF01. The sequence continues at coordinate 4,789 of CAMAUF010000139.1, forward strand.
CTTCGCGTACGCCCATCTTCAAGTTCGCGAAAACGGCGATCGCGAAAGCCGACTGGGCCGCTGTGAGGAAGATCTCCTCACGCTGGAGGTCGTTGAGCGGCAGTCCCGAGGTGAAGTTCCAATCGCCAGCGCCCAACGCGTAGGCGATCGGCAGCGTGCCGATGAGGAGTGTCCACTGGTTCACCTTCGACGAAATCAGTGCCCCCATGCCGACAGCCGCGCGCCCCCGCCAAGCCAGCACGCTCGCGACGAGCACTTCCGGCGATTCCGAAGCCAACGGGGCGAGCCACTGGATTAGGAAGAACTCCGAAACGCCGAACTGCTGGCCGATTTCAACGAGCGACTCGGCGAACGGTTCGGCCGCCGCGATGACGACGGTGGCACTGAAGGCCAGCAGCACGAGGACGCCGAGCCTTCGCTTCACGGCCGGCAACGAACCGAGCGCCGCCGACGGTCCGACCAACTCCACGTCCTCCTCGGAATGCTGTCGCGAAGTGAAGAAGAGGTAGCAGACGAACATCGAGACCAGAACCATCGAGTCCAGCAGTGTCACGGAATGGCGCAGCGGGATAAAGATCACGTAGGCGGTGGCGATCGTGAGAAACGCCAGCTCCAGGGAGCGCTGCCGGCTGACCACAAGCGTCTTCAGCCCCGTCCGGAAGAAGAAGATGACGAACACCACCGGCCAGGCGACGCCAATCAGGAGCCGGTTGCCGCCCGTCATGTTCGCGATCGCCAGGCCCTTGTCCGCTACCTCCGGGTCCTGGCCAGCGCGGAAGGCGAGGATGGCGTCGATCGCGTACTCGGGAAGGATCGCGATGAACGCGATGATCGCGAGCGCGAGCCCTTGGGAGATGTCCACTTCCGCGGTTTCCGCCCCCCAACTGAGGAGGAAGGCAGCCGAGAGGACGGCGATGCCAAACACGAACGCGCCAAGGACAGGGTCCAGATGGACGCCCGCGAGGCGCAGGTACAGGCCGGGCACGCCGATGGCCGCCACCGCGAAGATGATAGTCCAGCTGCGGCTATGGCCGCCGGAATGGGCGTGTCCCGCATGTGCTTCAGTCATTCGTAGAAGGCGATGGGCTCAGCGTTGTCCCAATAGTTGTCGAGCGCACCAGCGGGAAGGCCCCGGCCTGGGTGAAATCGTCCGTGATGCATAAGGTCGAGCATATGCTCTGGTCCCTCGATGGTCTCGTCAAATACCGCACAAAAGTACCCGATGCCCTGGGTGCTATGGGCATCAGACCCGCCCGTGCCCGGCTTGCCCATGATTTTGGCGACCTGCAGGGCGAAGTAGTTCTCACGGGGCGTGTTACAGCCGTTCAGGACTTCGATGGCGTCGACCAGTTGGAAGACGGGGAGTTTGGCCGCTTGTTCAGGCATGAGCGTGAACGGGGCCTTGCCTTCGCGCTTGAAATGGACCGGGTCGAAAAAGTGCCGGAACGGGTGGGCGACG
>CAMAUF010000140.1 GCA_945861295.1 bacterium
TCCTTCAAAGACAAACTCGCATACTGCCTCGCGAATGGGCGGCGATGTGTAGTTTAGACGACTCATCATGCCCCCACGCGCGTGCCCGGCCCGCCGACTGGGTTCATCATACCTGTCTTTTGCCCTGATCGGGCAGGAGTCGAAAGTCCAGGCACATTAACCAGGGGGTCAGCCTAACCGGACGCAAGGACTGCTCCCTGGCCGTTCCCTCTGCGCGCGTTTCGGGGGTTCGGTGGGCCTCGGGCGCGCGACCACCGCCGCCCGCTCGGCCAGCCAGTCGGTGAGAGGGCCGGGGTACTTGCCGATACGATCTGTCGCCTTCGAAACCAGGAGGATGTGGATCGACCCCGGCCCTACACATCGAACTCGACCCAGAGTTCGCGCGGGGCGCGGAAGCCGCCCGAACCGATGTCGCCCGGCGAGGTGATGCCTTCGTGATGCGCGAACTTCGCGCGGGGGTTCTTCAGCGCTTCCATCAGCCGTTGGCTCGCGATCACGGCCTCCTGCCTCGCCATCGCGTACCCCATGCAGAAGTGCTGGCCCATGCCGAAGCCAAGGTGGCCCGCCTTGCCGTCGCCATACCGCCCCGAACGCAACTCCCGGCCCATGTGCAGGTCCTCCCGGAGGATGTCGAAGGTGTCCGGGTCCTTGAAGACGCGCTCGTCGCGGTTTCCCGCGCCGAGGTAGAGGGTCACCATCGAGCGGGTCGGGATGACGTCGTCGTAGAGCTTGATCTCGCGAGTCGTGTGGCGGCCTTGAGCGTGCACCACGGGGTCGAAGCGCATCATCTCCGTAAACACGTTCGACCAGAGGTTCGTGTCCTGTTTCACGGCCTCGAACTGGTCGGGTCGCGTGTACAGCATGTGGTACCACATGTTGGAGATCGCCTTGTCGGTGGTGTCGCCGCCGGCCGCGAGCAGGAGGGCCACGAAGCCCTTGACCTCTTCCCGTGTCATGCGCGTGCCCTTGTTCTCAGCCAGGACGATGCGGCTGACGAGGTCTTCGCCGGGCGCGTCGAGGCGCTGCTCGATCAGCGGGTCGAGGTAGTCCCACATTTCGTTGCGGGCATGCATACCCCGCACGAAGAACTCGCCGCCGAAGCCCAAGCCCGCGATCAGGTCCTGATACCAACCGACGAAGCGTTCCTCGTCGACGCGGGGCAGGCCGAGCATGTTCGAGATCACGCGGACGGGGAACTGGTTCGAGAACTGGGAGACGAGTTCAACCTCGCCCGCTTTACGGAAGCCAGCGACTGTGTCCTCCGCAGCTTTCGCCGCAATGCGGCCCAACAGCTCGCGCGCGATCAGTTCGATCACCGGCAAGAACGAATCGAGCCGCTTGCCGACGAACTGGTCGGCGACGACGTTGCGCAGGAAGTGGTGGCGATCGCTGTTGCCGTATTCAAGGATGTTCGGTCCGAAGACGTGGCGCTTGCCAAATTCATACTCGCCGTCCGGGTCATAGGCGGCCCGGTCGAAATCCTCGTTGTTCTGGAAGATGTCGACGATGTCGTCGTAACGGCTGACCACCCAGCGCCCGTGGAAGCGATCCTGGTACAGAGGGCTATGGTCGCGGAGGCGCGCGTAGACGGGGAACGGGTCGCGCCGGAACTCTTCGGAATCGAACTCACGTGGGTCGACGAACTTCTTGACGGCGGCCGGGGTGGTCATGGTCGTGCTCCTTTGGCCCGCATGGGCAACCTGTGGAGCGCACGTTAGAACAATTGGCCGCTCGTCTCAAGTCCTGGCGGGTCCGCCAACGAAAACAGGCCGAGGATCGAGTGGGGGATGGTGGCGGAGAGGGGGAGATTCGAACTCCCGGTGACTTGCGCCACACCGCTTTTCGAGAACGGCACCATCAACCGCTCGGACACCTCTCCACTTCTGAGTGTAGCAGGCGAGGCGGGTTGAGCGAAAACGGCACTCGCGCGGGGACCAAGAAAGCCGTCGCGACCCAGGTCACGCCAAGGGTATGTGGTTGCCTTGCCTCTCCCAGACTTCGGCGATCGCCTCCGTCTCCCAGTCCGCGACCCGCGCCTGGCCCATCGCGTTGCGATGGAGGCGATCTCCCGTGAACAACGCCGGGTCCTTGGCCGCTTCGCGGTCAGCGACGGAGACGTATGGGATGCGCAGCCGGCCGCATAGAGCCGCCGCGGCCTGATCGAGTTCGGCCATCCGCCGGGTAGCCCGCCTGGCGCCGGTCCTCGTGCCGATGGTGTTGTGCGGCGTAATGGGCCCTCGCACCACGATGCCCACCGATTCGTCCTTGAGGATCGAGCGAAGGGCAGCCTCAAGCCGCGGGATGACCTCGGCCGTCGTGAACGGGGTGGCGCCGCCGATCGAGCGGAGCACGCCGCGCCGCGCTGCATGGTACGCGCCGCGTTCGGCAAGCCACTTCATCCGTGCCGAGGCCTTGCCCACGTCCGCGAGCCGCTCCCCGGCCTTGCCGAACCGGCGCCGTAGCTTGAGTGGCACCGATTCGTACGTGACCCAGTACGACGGGATGCGGACCAGGACGAAGTCCGGCCCGTACTCCGTGACCCACTTCGCGACCATCTCCGGCATCCGTTCGGTCGGCCAGAGCACTCTCGCCTCGAAGTCGATAGGCTCGCCGAGGCGGTCGGCCAGCCGCTTGGCGCCCACCGTGCCAGCGCGTTCCTCGAAGGGAATGTGATCCTGAAGTTCGTCGCTGGAGGTGAGGCGGAGGAGGCGCATACCAGGCACGGTACGGCCGGCCGAGCCCGGCGTCGATTTCGCGAAACCCTTGTTCACGGCCCACGGCAGGCGCATACTTCGCACAAATGTTCGTTAAGGAATCGCAGCCTGAGGCGAGCGGGGCGCCCTGCCCCGCGACTCCCGCAACCACGCTGCGGGAAAAGCTCCGCGCCGCACTCAACCAACCCGCCCGCGCCGAGGCGTTGCCGCGGGCCGAGAGCGTGACCGAGTTGGCCGACCTCTCAAGCCTGGGCGGGCGTTGGTTTCAGTCGCCCCAGGGGCCGGGCTACGTTGTCGAGAGCGTCTACGAAGCCGGCCACGCCCACGGCCGCGTCGTCCTCCACCGTGCCCTCACCGTCGATCCCGCCAAGCTCGCGGGCCAATGCCGGGACGAGCGCCTTTCGGCCTGCGAACCGAAGGACTTCCTCTACGTCGACACGGAGACGACCGGACTCGGCGGCGCCGGGACCTTGGTGTTCCTGGCGGGTGTGGCGCGGTTCGATGGCTCGCTCCTGCGGCTGCGCCAGTACCTCTTGCCGTCGCCAGCGTATGAAGGTGGCTTGCTCGGCGGCCTCGGCAAGGAGCTGGAAGAGGCCCGCGCCCTCGTCAGCTACAACGGCAAATCGTTCGACCTGCCGCTGCTGGAGAGCCGGTACATCCTTTCGCGAGCGCGGCCCGAGTTCCGCAAGCTCCCGCACCTCGACCTCCTTCACCCCAATCGACGGCTCTTTCGCGGCGAGTTCGATTCGCACCGGCTCGTCCAGATGGAGGTCGAGGTGCTGGGGTTCGAACGCGAACAAGACTGCCCGTCGTCCGAAGTCCCCGAGCGCTACTTCCGTTTTCAACGGACCGCCGATCCGACCCACATCCTCCCCGTCCTGCGACATAACGCCTGGGACATCCTCTCGCTCGTCGCGTTGGCAGCCCACCTCGGGGCGATCTGCGCGGGCGAGGAGCAGCCGCTCCAGGCGGCCCGCGCCTCCGAATACGCTGGCGAGCTGGACGACGCGGTCGCCCGCTACGAGGCCGCGCTCGCCGGCAACCTCGGCCGCGCCCAGCGCACGGAAGCGCTGGAACGCGTCGCCGAGGCTTGCCGCAAGCTGAAACGGTACGATGAGGCAGCGAACTGGTGGCGCAAGCTGATCGCGGAGCCGCGCAGCCGCCGGCTCAAGCCATACGTCGAGCTCGCCAAGCTGCTCGAACATCAAGCCAAGGATCGGACGGCGGCCGCGGGCCTGATCGAGGAGGCCATCTCCCTGGTCGAACGCGGGCTGGCGCCGCAGGGGCCGGTCAACGGCGAGTTGACGCTCGTCGCATTGCGGAAGCGGGCGCTGCGTCTGTCGGGCGGCGGGCCGGTACCGGAGTGATGGGAGCGCCTTCGCAATTTCGTCGCCCTCGGTGGCCCGCGATCGCTCATACTACGAGCCTCGGCCGATGCCGAAACGAAGGAGCGCGCCATGCCCGGGACCGTCCTCTATGCCCGCGAGGGCCACATCGCCACGATTACCTACAACCGCCCGGAGGCGCTGAACGCGATCAACGCCGAGTTGCGGGCCGACCTCAACGCCGCCTGGGTCCGCTTTCGGGATGATGAAGATGCCTGGGTCGCGATCGTGACCGGCGCCGGGCGCGCCTTCAGCGCGGGCGCCGACTTGCGTGGCGGCGGCGCCGGCGACGCCACCGCCGCCAGCTTCTGGGAGACGCCGCCCTTCACCTCGCTCGAAAACGGCATCGAAATCTGGAAGCCGATCATCGCCGCCGTCAACGGCTACTGCCTCGGCTTCGCCTGCACGCTCGTTTCGGCCTGCGACTTCGTCATCGCGAGCGACCAGGCGCAGTTCGGCTTCCCCGAAGTGCAGCTCGGCGTCCCGACGATCCAGGGCTCGATCCGGATGCCGAAGAAGGTCGGCTGGCAGAACGCGATGGAGCTGCTGCTGATCGGCGACCGAGTCGACGCCAAGCGGGCCAAGGAGATGGGCCTCGTTTGGAAGGTCGTGCCGCACGACAGCCTCATGGACGAGGCGAACGCGCTCGCACAGCGGCTCTGCAAGGCGGCGCCGTTGGCCGCCCGCGCGACAAAGGAGGTCGCGCATCGCGGCCAGGAGCTGCCGTTCCACCAGGCCGTGCGCTTTGGCGAAACGATGCGCAAGGTCGCGGGCGCGACCGCCGATGCTAAGGAGGGCATGCTCGCCTCTCGCGAAAAGCGGACTCCGGGGTGGAAGGGCGAGTAAGGCTGACTCGCCCTATGGGAAGCGGTTGAACCAGAACAGCGAGAGGCCGGCGCCCGCCACCAGCAGCACCGAGGCCGCCGCTGCGAACCACCAGGTCACCTCCGACTCCTCGTCCGTGTAGCCGATCTTCGACCCCAGCTTCTTGTACACCTCGCTCAGGTCGCCGATGCTCTCGGCCCGGTAGAAGCCGCCGTCGGTGATCAGCGCGATCTGTTCGAGCGTCACCTCATCGGGTGGGACGGCGATCCGCCGGATGCGGCCGTTCTGGTCTGGGATATCGACGACCCCTTCGGGCGTGCCGAGCGCGATCGTGAAGATCGGGATGCCGCGCTCCGCCGCCAGCGTCGCCGCCTCAATCGGGTCCGCGATCCCGACAGATTGCTTGCCGTCCGAAAGCAGGATGATGATCGCCGGAGGTTCGTCGGCCGGGTTTGCGGGAGCTGGAGTGGCGGAGGGCGCAGGGGCGCCGTTCGCGCCAGGCGTGGGCACGCCGTCCGGGAGGACCGGCGGCCGGGCGACATCGATGGCCGTGACGAGCGCGTCGCCCATCGCGGTCCCGCCCGCTGATCGCAGGCTGGCGATGCCCTTGAGCATGAGTTCGCGGTCGGTCGTCGGCGGGACGACGATGTTGACGCCGGTCGAAAAGGCGATCAGCGACATCTTGAAGCCCTTGGGCAGCTTATCGATCAAGTCGACACCGGATGCCTTGGCGGCAGCGAGCCGCGTCGGCTCGACGTCGGTCGCGTTCATCGAACCGGAGACGTCGGTCACCAGGATGACGGTCGCCTCTTCCTTGGGCACTTTCAGCATCGTTTGGGGCCTCGCCATCGCGAACACGAGAGCGCCGAGTGCGAGCAGGAACAGCGCGGGTGGGATGTGCCGCCGGTAGTCGGGCGACTTGTCGACGACGTTCGCGAGCAGGTCGAGGTTCGTGAAACGGACCGCGTAGTTGCTCTTGCGCATCTGCGCCCAGACATAAGCCGCGACCGCGACCGGGATCACGGCGAGCGCAAGGAGGATGGCGGGGGAATCGAAGCTCATCGGCCGACGCCTTTCGTGCTGACAGCGCCAACAAAGGATTTCAGCCAGTCGCCCGCTGTCGAGAGGACGACGTGCTGCGCGGTGGAGCGGCCAATCGCTGCTGCGACGGCGGCACGCTCTTCGGCCGCGGCCGCCGCGAACCGCGTGCGCAGCCCCTTGCGTGAAGTATCGACGCGCAGGCGCCTGCCCGTCTCGGGGTCGACCATCCACATCTCGCCCACGTTCGGCAGTTCT
>CAMAUF010000141.1 GCA_945861295.1 bacterium
ACGCAAGACGTCCTGCTGGTTGGCGTTTCGGCCGTGTTCTTCTGGGCACATCTCAGCAACGCCATCGAGCATGCCTCCCTGCCTTCGGCACTTATTGCCGTTGAGCAGGGGTTGCTCGTTGCCTTCTTCATTACGCGCCGCTCCAGCCGTCAGACGACGACTCGCCCAGTCGATTGGTTGGTGGCGCTGGCGGGCTGGCTGCCGCTCTTGATCCGGCCCTCGGGCGAGGCGAGCGGCGCCTGGGAGGCGGGCTGGGTGACGGTCCAAGTCGCCGGCCTAGCTGTCCACATCTGGGCGCTGGCCTACCTCCGCCGCAGCTTCGGGGTCGTAGCCGCCAACCGAGGCGTCAAGGTCCGCGGCCCCTATGCGTTCATTCGTCACCCGATCTACTTCAGCAGCTTGCTGACCGTCGGCGGCTTCGTCGCCCTCAATCCCTCGCCGCTGAACATCGGGCTCTTCGTCGCGACGATGATTGGCCAGAACTTCAGGTTGATCGCCGAGGAGCGCATTCTCGGCAATGACGCCGAATACGTCGCGTATCGCGACCGTGTTCGATGGCGCCTGATCCCGAAGGCGTATTAGCCGCGCCGCCTCCCGCTCACAGCGCTGGAAGGTGACGGTCCACGTCCGCCGCGAGGCCGGTTAGCTCGGCGGCCTGAAGGGCTTCGTCCCAGCCCGATTCGGAAGCGGCGATAGCAGCGACACGGGCCGTCGCGCAAAGGCCCCGGCAGCTTGCCCAGCCCATCCCGGTCCGTCGCAGCACGATGTCGGAAAGCGTCACGGCCAGCTCATGGCGCATGACATGGCGGATTTCGCCCTCGGTGACGCCGGAATGCTGGCAGAGGACCTCAGTGCCCAATGACCGTATGGTTTCGGGGTCGACGCCGTAGCGCGCCAAGCGTCCCGAACCCGTCAAACGTGCCTCATCAGGGACGGGCCAAGTGGCCGCTCCCGGCGCGCCAAGCCGGTCGAGGGCCTGCGAGGCGAGCGGCCGGAAGGTGCTCAGCTTGCCGCCGGCGATGCTGAGCAGACCCCCTGGCGCGCCGTCTTTGGCGTGGTCGAGGATGAGGTGCCGCCGGGTGATCGCCGCTTCCGGGCCCGACCGCGTGGCGGGCAAGGGCCGGAGCCCGGCGTAGGCGTAGCGCACTTGCGTGCCGTTCAGGCCAAGCCCTGGCAGGAGCGCGTCCGCCTCCTCAAGAAGGTACTCAGCTTCGGCTGGGGTTGGTTGCACGTCGCTGGGATCGGCCTCGTAGCGGTCGTCGGTCGTCCCGATCAGCAACAGTTTTCCCTGAGGGACAACGAAGAAGACGCGGCCGTCGCTGCGTGCGGTCGAGAACAGCGCCGAACGAGGCAACGGCCGGGCGAGTTCGAGCACGATGTGCGTGCCCTTCGTGAGGCCAAGGACCGGCGTTACGGGTTTGGGAAGGAGCGCGGCGACGGCATCGACCCAGGGGCCGCCGGCGTTGACGATCGCCCGCGTCGGGATTTCGACCAGGCGCTCCCCGTCGCTCACCGCAATGCTCCGGACCTTGCCGTCCGTGACCCCGATCCCGCGGACTGGGGCGTGATTGAAGACGGCGCCGCCGAACGCTCGTGCTTCGAGCGCGAGTTCGAGGGCCAAGCGTTCCGGCGCGAGGGCGCGCGCATCCCAAAACATGAAGCCGGAACGGACGCTGGAGGCAAGGGTAGGCTCGGCACGGAGGGCGCCCTCCCGGCCCAGGCCGCGGTGGCGCGGCAGCCCGCCACGCCAGGCCAACGCATCGTAGGCGCTGAGGCCAGCTTGGAGTTCCCACGCTGGGCGGCGCGTCCACGGCATCACCGGCAACAGGAAGCGCTGCGAGCGGACCAGGTGTGGGCGCGTCTTGAGGAGCCAGGCGCGTTCGCGAAGGGACTCGAAGACGAGGCGGATTTCGCCATGCTCGAGGTAACGGAGCCCGCCGTGGATCAGCTTGGTCGAGCGCCAGGTCGTCCCGAAGCCGAAGTCGTCCTGTTCGAAAAGAGCCACGCGCAGGCCCCGGCCGGCCGCTTCGCGGGCGATGGCGCAGCCATTAATGCCGCCGCCGATGACCGCGAGGTCGAGCGGCGGGCCTGTCGCGAGCGCGTCCAACGACGCCCGAAGGCTCATATGGGCGTCAGGACCCGGCTGACGGCCTCGCGCCACTCCGTGAGCTTGGCGGCGCGCTCACTCGCGGCGATCCGCGGCTCGAAGCGCCGATCGAGGCGCCAGAGCGACGCGACCTCCTCCGGCGAGGCCCAGATGCCAACTTCTAGGCCGGCGAGATAGGCGGCCCCGAGCGCAGTCGTCTCCGTTTCCGTCGGGCGAAGGACTGGGACCCCGCTGAGGTCGGCCTGCATCTGCATGAGGAGGTTGTTGGCGGCCGCGCCGCCATCGACGCGGAGTTCCCTTATGGGCACGGGCAGGTCGGCGTTCATTGCCTCGACCAGTTCGGCGCTCGAGAGGGCAATGGCTTCGAGGGCGGCGCGCGCGATGTGAGCAGGCGTCGTCCCGCGGGTGAGGCCGAGGATCGCGCCCCGCGCGTCCGCGTCCCAGTAGGGAGCGCCGAGACCGGTGAAGGCCGGCACGATCGTGACGCCGCCCGAATCTGGGACGCTCGCCGCGAGGGCTTCGATCTCGCCGGACCGCCCGAACAGCCGCAGTTCGTCGCGAAGCCACTGCACGAGCGAACCGGCGACGAAGACGGAGCCTTCGCGCACAAAGGCTGGCGCGCCCAGCTCGCTGGCCGCGCCGAGCGAGGTGAGAAGGCGGGTGGTCGAACGCGTAGGCGCCCTCCCGGCTTCTGCGAGCAGGAAACAGCCGGTGCCGTACGTATTCTTGGCTTGGCCGGGCCCGCTGCACGCCTGTCCGAAGAGGGCCGACTGTTGGTCGCCGGCGATGGCGAGGATGGGGATTTCGGCGCCCAAGACACCGTAGGAAGTCGTCCCGAAGGGCGCGCGTGACGGGAGCACCTCCGCGAGCGCGGACTCGGGGACCGAAAACAGCCCACAGAGGTCTACGTCCCAGCGAGTACGGTTGATGTCGAACAGCATCGTGCGGCTGGCGTTGGTCAGGTCAGTCACGTGCTTCCGGCCGCCCGTCAGCTTCCAAACGAGCCAGCTATCGACCGTGCCCACGGCGAGTCTGCCCGCGCCGGCCGCCTCGGCGTAGGCGGGCCGGTTGTGAGCCATCCAGGCCAGCTTCGTCGCCGAGAAGTACGGGTCGAGCGTGAGGCCCGTGGTCGCGGCGATGCGCGCTTCGCGGCCAGCCGCGCGGAACTCGTCACAAAGCGGCGCTGTCCGCCGATCCTGCCAGACGATGGCGTTTGCAAGCGGTTCGCCAGTCTGCCGGTCCCATGCGACGACGGTTTCGCGCTGGTTGGTGATCCCGATGGCGGCGAGGTCGCGACTCGTGATCGAGGCCGCCCGGATGGCATCGGCGATGGCCGCGAGGGTGCTTTCCCAGATGGTGGCGGGGTCGTGTTCGACCCAACCGGGCTGCGGGAAGAACTGTGGAAACGGATGCTGGCCCGCGCCGCGATTCCGCCCCTTCCCATCGACGACGAGCGCCCGTGAGCTCGTTGTCCCTTGGTCGATGGTCAAGATAAGGAGCTCTGTCACCAACCCAGTATACGCGCCGACGGTGACCGGGCGACCTTAGGCTGCCGGCGATGAGTCGTCACGGTCCCGGCTTTTTGGTCGCGTCGATCTTGTCGAGCCGCTCTTTCAGCTTCACGTTTTCGGCGCGAAGGGTTTCGACTTGGTCCTGGACGGCCTTGAGCCCGGCCGTCCCGCCGTCGCCGCGGCGGAGTGCGAGGGCCGCCTCCCGTGCCGCGCGGACGGCGCGGCCATCGAGTTCGCGCAGTGTCATCTGGTCGAGCGCCGCCGCGTGGGCCGGGTCCTTGAGGGTCTTCATCGAGTTCGCCGCCGCAACGCGGACACGGAAGTCGCGGTCGTCGAGCGAACGCACCAGCGTTTCCCCCACGGCCAAGTCGCGCTCGGGGAACCACTCGGCGAGCCTGGCCATGGCGTTCAACGCCGGGCCGCGCGAACCTACCGGCGTGCCGTAGGCGGCCGCACTTTCGAGAACGTCGAAGGCGCGCTCATCGCGCAGTTCGACGAAGCCTTCGATGCAGCCGTTGCGCACGAACTGCCGGAATACGTCGTGTTCCATCCCGCTGGCGAGGATGTCGAAGGAGCCCGGCAGCCGCAGCTTGCCGATGCTGGCGTAGGCGGCGCCCTGGGTCGCGTACGATTGGTCGCTACCGGCCGCCTTTGCGAGCGCGGTGAACACCGCTTCGTCCCCGGTGAACCCGCCCAGCGCAGTCGCGACGGCGCGGCGGACCTTGGGATGGCGGTGGCGGAGATGCTTGAGCAGCGCGTCCCTCGCGGCGCCGTCACGGATTGTGCCGAGCGCCTTCGCGGCGGCGACTTGCACGCCGTGCCACTTGTCGCGACGCACGGTTTCTTCCAGCGCGACGATCGCCTCGGGTCCGCCGCGCTTGGCGAGCGCCTTCGCGGCCTCGATGCGGCCGGCGATATCATCGTCGTCGCGCAGCTGCAGCTTCAGCTCCGGGACGGCCTTCTCGAACTCGAGGGTCTTGAGGATGGTGTTGCCGGGGTCGACGCGGCAGAGGTCGGGCCGTTTCGGCAGCGCGAAGTGGAGTGTCTGTTCCGCCTCGCTGATTTCGACGCGGAAGGCTTGCGGCTTGGCACGGCCGGAGCGGAAATCGACCGTCATCGGCAGCCGGAAGATCGGCGTGCCGTTGGCCGTGTCCTGCGTCTGGCGGATCGTGACGGCAGCCGAGCCCGTCTGTTCGTCCCAAGCCCACGACACCTTGAGTTCGGGGTGGCCCGGCTTGAAAACCCATTGGTCAAAGAACCACTCAAGGTTGCGGCCCGTCTCGGCCTCGATGGCGTCGATCAGGTCCTGGGTCTTGACGCTTTGCTCTTGGTGATCGTGGCAGTAACGCTTGACGGACCGGAAGAAAGCGTCGTCGCCGAGCGTGCAGCGCAGCATGTGGATGACGACCGAGCCCTTTTCGTACAAGTGCCGGTCGAAGATGTCGATCGGGTCGCGAAAAACGTTCGAGACGATGGGCCGCCGGTACTTCTCGTCCAGGTAGGTCTGCGTGTTGTCGAGGACACCCTGGCGGTATTCGTCGGGGCCGCGAAAGCGTTCGTCCCAGATCAATTCAAGGTAGGTGGCGAAGCTCTCGTTAAGCCAGCCGTGCGACCAATCGCGGCAGGTGAGCAGGTCTCCGAACCACATGTGCGCCAGTTCGTGCGAAACCAGATCATCGGGTTTGTAGTCGAGGATGGCGCGTTCATCGACGAGCAGGTTTGTCGTCATGGTGGTAGCGCTGGTGTTTTCCATGCCGCCGAAGATGAAGTCGCGCACGACGATCTGGCTGTACTTCGCCCAAGGGTAGTCGATGCCGGTGAACTCTTCGAACGCCGCGATCATCGCGGGTGTGTTGCCCATCGCCCGTTTGCCGCGTTCAACGTCCTGCGCTTCGACGTAGTAGTCGATGGTGAGGTCCTGGCGGCTGGCGTCGATCCGTATGAACTCGCCCGCGACCAGCGTGATTAAGTAGGTCGAATGCGGCCGTTCTTGCTTCCAGTGGAAGAGCGTGCGGCCGTCCGGGAGCGGTGACTGTTCGACCATGCGTCCGTTGGAGAGCGCTGTCCAGCCGCCTGGCACACGGACGCGCAGTTCCGTCGTTTGCTTCTGGTTTGGTGCGTCGTAGCAGGGGATCCAGTACCGCGTGTCTTCGTCCTGGCATTGCGACCAGACCTGGACCGGCTTGTCCGGATAGCCCTCGTCGGGCCGGATGAAGTAGAGGCCCAGGCGAGGCGTCGCCCGGTACGTGATGGCGATCTCGGCCGTTTCATGGCGGAGCAGGGGTTTGGCGAGGGCGACGAGCAGGTTCGCGCCGTCGTAATCCCAAGTCGCTGGCTTGCCTTGGGCCGCGACCGCCTCGATCGTCATCTCAATGGCGTCGAATGGCACGGCGGCGAGGCCATCGTTGATCGCGGCGACCGTGTGCGTGGCCGTGCCGAACACCGCGCCCGCCGCGAGGTCGAGGTCCAGGTCGAGCGCGATGTGCTTCACATCAGCGACTCGATCGCGGGTCCACCTCGGCTTGTCGCCGGGCAGGGCGTGGCCGTGGGGGCCGTCGGCGAACGAGCGGGCTTCGAAACGGTCGGTGAGAC
>CAMAUF010000142.1 GCA_945861295.1 bacterium
CCTCGGAGGCAGTGAGGATGCCCGCGCTCAAGCGGTTGAGGACATCGATGCGTCGTTCGTCGTTGGGCTTCAAAATCAGTCCACCATCTTCCATCGGTGGACAGAATCACTCGGCAGTTAGCCCGGACATTTTCATCCGGCAGCGACAAACCGCAGAACGCAGGCCCCTGTCAGCTTCGCCCTGCGCTACACTCGCTTCGCGCCGCTAACCGCGGCATTACGAGGAGGAACCCACCCACATGAAGGCCATGATCTACCACGGCCCGCACCAGACCCTCACCCCCGAAAACGTCGACATCGACAAGCCCGGCCCGCATGAAATCATCGTCAAGACAGCCGCAACTGGCGTTTGCCACAGCGACCTCCACTTCGTCGATGGCTACTACCCGTTCCCGGCCCCGGCCATCCTCGGGCACGAGGCCGCCGGCATCGTCGAGGAGGTCGGCTCGCTCGTCACCTACGTCAAGCCCGGCGACCACGTCATCGCTTGCCTCTCCGTCTTCTGCGGCAAGTGCAACTTCTGCCTCAGCGGCCGGCCGAACCTCTGCCAGGACCCTTCGACCGCCCGCGGCGCGCAAGACAAGCCGAAGTACAGCTGGAACGGCTCGCAAGTCCACCAATTCCTCAACATCTCCAGCTACGCCGAATATATGAACTTGCATGAAAACGCCGTCGTCAAGATCCGCGAGGACATGCCGCTCGACAAGGCCGCCTTGATTGGTTGCGGCGTCATGACTGGCACAGGCGCCGTCCTCAACACCGCCCGCGTCCCGGCTGGTTCGACCGTCGCGATCTTTGGCTGCGGCGGCGTCGGCCTCTCCGCCGTCCAAGGCGCCCGCATCGCGGGGGCGGGCATGATCATCGCCGTCGACATGGTCGAAGCGAAGCTCGCCACCGCCCGCGAAATGGGCGCGACCCACGTCGTCGACGCCTCCAGCGGCGATGCCGTCAAGAAGATCCAGGAGATGACCAACGGCGGCGTCGAGTTCTCCTTCGAGGCGATCGGCAACAAGCGCGCGGCCGAGCAAGCCTTCGAGTGCCTCCAGAACGGCGGCACCGCCACGATCATCGGCATGATCCCGGTCGGCCAGAAGATCGAACTCGACGGCACGAGCTTCCTCTTTGAGAAGCGCGTCCAGGGCTCGAACATGGGCTCGAACGTCTTTCGCCGCGACATGCCGCGCTACGTCGACTTCTACATGCGTGGCATCCTCAAGCTCGACGAGATGATCACGCGGACGGGCCGCCTCGAAGACCTCAACGAGGCATTCCGAGCGATGAAGGCCGGCGAAGTCGCGCGCACCGTCCTGATCCCGTAGCGCGCGCCGGTGCGGCTCAGGCCGCCCTTTCCCCCTCCGAGCGGCCGTCACGAAGGGAGGCTTCGATCGAAGCCTCCCTTCGTTTTGGATCGAGACGACGGGCATGGGCGAACTCGCGGCCGTCCCTCTACCGCATAACCCGGCGCCGCGCGTAAATGAACGTCTATGGCCGACGAGCCATCCTTAACGCCGCTCGGCGGACAGCGGCAACCGACGACCTATCGCATCGCCCGGCCCCACGCCGGCGTTATCCCTCTATCCCCCGGACAGTTTGAGGCGACGGAGTACGCGGACCCTCGGACAGGCATGCGCGGGCGCCTCCTCAACGCGAAAGACGCCGTCATCGGCACCTCCATGTCCAACGCCCGACTGGCACAGGAGCGAATTTCGAAGAAGGTGGCGCTGGCCGTCTTCTCCTCGGATGCGCTCTCGTCGACGGCGTACGCGACGCAGGAGATCCTGCTCATCCTCGTCCTGGCCGGTACCGCGTCGCTGGACCTTAGCCTGCCGATTGCGCTCGCTATCACCGCCCTGCTAGCGGTCGTCGTCATCTCGTACCGGCAGCTCATTCGCGCCTACCCAAACGGCGGCGGGGCCTACACGGTCGCACACGAGAATCTCGGAAAGGCTCCTGGACTGGTAGCGGCGGCCGCACTGCTCGTGGACTACTCGCTTACCGCAGCGGTGTCGATCGCGGCCTGTGTCGAAGCGCTGGCCTCCGCCATCCCGGAGATCCACGACTTCGCCGTGCCCCTGGCCTTAGGGCTGGTGATGCTGGTGGCGCTCGGCAACCTCCGTGGGATCCGCGAGTCGGGCACGATCTTCGCGATCCCGACGTACGGCTTCATCGCGATCCTCGGCGTGACGCTCGTGGTCGGGGTGATCGCGGTCTTCCTCGGCGACAAGCCGAACGTCCTCGCCACGGGCACGCCGCGCCACGCCGTGCCACCGGAGCAAGCCCTCACGATCTTCCTGGTCCTGCGCGCGTTCTCGGCGGGGTGCGCGGCGCTCACCGGCGTGGAGGCTATTTCCAACGGCGTATCCGCGTTCAAGCCGCCGGAGTGGAAGAACGCCATGACGACCATGACGGCGATGGCCGTCCTCCTCGCGTTTCTCTTCGTTGGCACAACGTTGCTGGCCCGCCACTTCGGCATCGTCTATGCCCATGGCGACAAAGAGACCGTCATGTCGCAGGTGGGCGAAGAGGTTTGGGGTCGCAACGCGATCTACTACGTCCTTCAAGTTTTCACGGCGGGGATCCTCTTTCTGGCCGCGAACACGGCCTATAGCGGCTTCCCGCTCCTTGGGGCGATCTTGGCTCGAGACGGCTACCTGCCACGGACCTTCCATCAACGCGGCAACCGCCTGGTGTTCAGTTACGGCATCGCCGCGCTGACGGGCCTAGCCATGCTGCTCCTGGTCGGCTTCAACGCCGACACGACGCGCCTCATCCCGCTCTACGCGCTGGGCGTGTTCCTCTGTTTCACCTTGGCTCAGGCCGGGATGGTGCGGCGCTGGTTGCGCCAACGGGACGCCGGCTGGGCGCGTTCGGCCGTGATCAACGGGCTCGGCTGCTTCGTCACCGGCGTCGTCTTCGCCATCATCTTGGTCACGAAATTCGGTGAGGGCGGCTACATGGTCGTCATCGCCGTGCCCGCCATTACGGTGTTGCTCTGGTCGATTGGCCGCTTCTACGTGCGGCTCAAGCGACGGCTGCACGTCGCGCCCGATCACGCCTTCAACCTCGTCCCCAAGGGCCGCTCGCGCGAAGTCGTCTTCGTGCCCGTCGAAGAAATCAACCTGCCGACCGTCATGGCCCTCAGCGCCGCCTGCGACCGTTCGACCAACGTCACCGCCGTGCACGTCAATTACGACGCCGAAGACGACGACGCGCTGACAAAGCAATGGGACTTGCAGTTCCCGCACATCCCGTTGGTCGTGATCGCCTCTCCCTTCCGGACCGTGGCGGAGCCACTCGCCTGGTACGTCAACGACCGCCTGCGAGAGACGCCGAGCGCCACCGTCATCCTGCCCGTCATCGAAGTACGCCGGTTCTGGCAGCGCCCCTTGGTGAACCAGAGCTTGCGGCGGATGCGCGGCCTGCTCAAGCGCCGCAAAACCGTCGAGTTCATCGAGCAACCCTTCGCGCTCCAGTAAGGCCGACTACGTCCCGAGAGCGGCGAGCGGCGAGCGGCAGGGGCGTCCGGCCAGTCCTCGAACCCTGCGGCCCAGTGCGAATGTCGGCCGCCCGCTGCTCCCGGTGGGCCGCCCTACGTCGCCCGCCCGCGTAGCTCCTGCTCCGGCGGCGGCTTCGCTACGAGGATGTCAAGCAGACGCGTCCAGGAACGGCTCAAGTAGAACTGGCCCGCCAGCGCTGCTGCCACCGCCACCGAGATGATCAGCCAGCCGTCCCAGCTCACCGGCTCGAACGCGAAGAACTTCCGGATCCAGTCAACATAAATCGTGACCAAGAAGCCCAGGACAAGGAGCCCGCCGAGCACGGTCGTCAGCACCGGCCGCGTAAGGCTCTTGAATGAGGCGCCTTCGAAGCCAAGGACCTCGACCATGAAGAAGAGCCCCGCGACCCCGACCGTCAGCGACACCAGCGTCCGCGCCTCTTCGATGCTGCGCCCCAGGATGCCGTCGACGAAGAGGTGCACCAGCACCGCCGCCGCCGCCACAGAGAACGACGCCGGCAACGCGAACCGCAGGACGTTCCGCGTGAAGTCCCGGCCCGCGTTGGGCGGCGGGACGCTGATGGCGATAAAGATCGCCGGGATACCCAGCGTCAACAACGCTGTCAGCGACCCATGTCGCGGCAAGAACGGGAAATCCAGCCGCAGCATGTTCGTGGCCACCACCAGGAGGAAAGCGTAGAGGCTCTTGACGAGGAAGAGCTTCGAGAGCCGCGCCGCGTTCCCGAGCACGAACGTCGCTTCTTGGGCGCCCCGGATCAGCGCCGCGAACGAATCGTTCAGCAGCACGACCCCCGCGACCGCGCGCGCCGTCGCCGTGCCCGAGGCCATCGCGACCGCCACATCCGCTGCCCGCAGGGCCTGGACGTCGTTCGCGCCGTCGCCAACCATCGCGACGAAATGCCCCTGGCTCTGCAGCGCCTTGATGATCTTCGCCTTCTGGTGGGGCGCGATGCGTCCGAACACGGTGTGACTTTCCACCGTGGCGCCGAAAGCAATGTCATCGAGACCTTCCAGTTCGGCCCCGGAGATCGCCCCGCCCTTCGGCTGGATGCCGAGCTGGGCGAGCAACGCAATCACCGTCTGCGGGTTATCGCCGCTGATCAGCTTCGGCTCGATCCCGAGCGAGGCCATCAGCGCGAAGGCGCCCTGCACTTCGGGCCGCAGCACGTCGCCAATCGCAAGCAGGGCGAGCGGGCGGAGGCCCGCCAGCGCCCCGTCGGGGTCCGGCAGCTCGGCCGCTTCCGCGAAGACGACGCCCCGCAGGCCCCGCGCCGCCAGCGCCGCGTATCTCGGCGTCAGGTCTGTCCCGGCTTCCGCGGCGCAGCCAGCGAGCACGGTCTCGGGCGCCCCGAGCACGAACGTCCGGTACTCGCCCCGCAGCTCCATGCGCGTGGCGCTCCAGCGCCGGGCCGAGTTGAACGGCACGCTCTCAACGGGCCTGGCGCCGTTGCTGGCGCTCGCCATGGCGTCGGCCAGCGCCAGCGCCGTCTTGCTCTGGTTTCGCGCGGACGAGGCGAAAGCGGCCAGCCAGGGCGCGAGGCCTTCTTCGCCTGGCTGCCACGACGTTTCGCTCAGCGTCAGCTTGTTCGCCGTGATCGTGCCCGTCTTGTCGAGGCAGATCACGTCGATGTAGTTCAGCGCCTCGACGGCGCTGATCTCCTGCACGATCGCGCCGCTCCGGCTGACGCGGACGGCCCCGACCGCGAACGAGACCGTCATCCCAAGCAGCAGTCCCGTCGGCACGACCGTCGTGATCGTCGCCGTCGTCGCCTTGATCGCTTCCGTCAACCCTTGGTCGTCGACGGTGTACGAGATCATGAGCATGGCGCCGAGGACGCCCGTCGCCGTAAGCAGGACGCGGAGGATGCGCTGGAAGCGGAACTCCAGCGGCGTTTGGCGCTTGACGAGCTGGCGGGCGTCCGCCGTCAGCTTGACCGCGTACGCTTCGAGCCCGACGCGTTCGGCGCGATAGTAGCAATCGCCCGCCGTGCAGAAGCTGCCGGACCGCAGCTCGTCGCCGGGGCCCTTGCGGATCGAGTCCGTCTCGCCGGTCAGCAGCGACTCGTCGATTTCGCAGCTCTCGGCGACAACCTGCCCATCGGCCACGACCTGGTCGCCCGGATTCAGGTGCAGCAGGTCGCCTTGCACGACCTGTTCGGCCGGGATGCTGCGTTCGCCGCCGTCGCGGACCACGGTGGCCCCTGGGGCCGTCAACGCCCGCAGCTTCCGGAGCGTCCGCACCGCGCGGATCTCTTGGATCGTCGAAATCAAGATGTTCAGGATGATCACGTGGCCGACGAAGAGGCCGTCTTTCCACTGGCCGACCAGGAACAGGGCCAAAATCAGGGCCGCGAGGACGACATTAAAGAAGGTAAGTGAGTTCGCCCGGATGACGTCGCCGTCGGAGCGCTGGCGGGACGAGTCAGCGTTCGCGAGCCCCTTGGCGGCGCGCGCGCGCGCCTCCGCCTCCGTGAGCCCGGAGAGGTTCGCCTGGGGCGGCTGCTGGGGTGGGTCGAAGGCCATGAGGCTCGGTTGGGTCACGGCAGAAGCGTCGCCGATCGCCGCTGCTAGCGAAAGAGGGTCTCGGCAAAAGCGCACGCTGTTAACCAAGCGGCGGCATTCTCAAGAGGAGCCGGTCGCCAGCACCCCAGGCTGGCGAACCTTTCTGCGAAAGCG
>CAMAUF010000143.1 GCA_945861295.1 bacterium
GAAATTCTCGAGGCGTACCTAAACGACGTGCCCTACGGCCGGGGCGCCTACGGGATCGAGGCCGCCGCCCGCGTCTACTTCCACTCGAGCGCCGCGAACCTCGACCTCGCGCAGGCGAGCTTCCTGGCCGGGATTCCACGCTTGCCCGGCCTCGACGCCGTCGACGATTTCGCCACGCTCAAGCGGCGGCAGGGATACGTGCTCGACCGGATGGTGGCCGACGGCAAAATTACGACCTCCGAACGCGAGGAAGCGTGGGCGGAAGCGCTCGCCGTCCGCCCGGCAGCGGCCCCGCCAATCGCGCCGCACTTCGTGCAATACGCTCGCGAAGAGCTTGCGCGCGTGCGCCCCGAACTCGCTGGCCGGCCGGGACTGATCATCGAGACGACCCTGGATTGGGGGCTGCAGGAAGAGGCGGAGCGCATCGCTCGCCATCACCTCGCCAGCCTGAAGGATCGCGGCGTCTCCAACGCCGCCGTCGTCGTCGTCGACCCACGCTCGGGGGCCATCCTGGTCATGGCCGGAAGCGCCGATTGGGGCGCCCCGGCCGGCCAGGTGAACATGGCCCTCGCGCTGCGCCAACCGGGTTCGGCCCTCAAGCCCTTCCTGTACGCCGCGGCGCTCGAAGAGCGGCTGATCACGGCGGCGAGCCCGCTGGTCGATGTACTGACCGTGTTCGAGACGCCGGAAGGCCCCTATACGCCGCTCAACTACGACCGCCTTTTCCACGGGCCGACGCCCGCGCGCGTGGCCTTGGCCTCGTCCTACAACATCCCGGCGGTGCGGCTCCTCGGCGAGGTGGGGATGGAGCGCTTCCTCGGTTGGGCGGGCCGCTTCGGGCTTACGACGCTGACCGACGCCGAACGGTACGGGCCCTCGCTCATCCTTGGCGGGGGCGAGGTCCGGCTGATCGACCTGGCGGCGGCCTATGGGACGCTGGCTGACGGCGGCCAAGCGCGCCCGCTGTTCGCCATTCAGCGTGTGCGCGACGCCAGCGGCGCGATCCTCTACGAGCATGCCCTGGTGGCGCCGCTCCGCGTAATTAGCCCGGCGGTTGCCTGGCTGATCGGCGACATCCTGCGCGACCCCGTCGCCCGCGAACCGGGCTTCGGCGCGCACAGCCCTCTGCGAGCCGCGATCCCGGCCGCCGTGAAAACCGGGACGACAACGGGCTTCCGCGACAACTGGACGGCGGGCTATACGCCGGAGCGGGTCGTCGCCGTCTGGGTCGGGAACGCGGATGGGCGGCCGATGGATGGTGTCTCGGGCGTTGCCGGGGCGGCCCCGATTTGGCGGGACGTGATCGAAGCGGCGGCCGTCGCGGGCGGGGTTTGGCCGGCGCCGCCGCCAGGATTAGCGCGCGACCGCGTTTGCTCGCCGACCGGGCTTCGCCCGGGAACCGACTGCCCCGCGGTTGTGGACGAATGGTTCCTCGAAGGGACGCGACCTTCGGCGACCGAAAGCTACTACGTCCGCGGGGCGAGCGGCCGGCTCGAAATCGCCCCGCCGCCGGAAGCGCGCGCCTGGGCGACGGAGGCCGGCATGGCGCTGACGCGGGGCGACGGCACGGCCGGCCCAACGGCTTTCGTCGTCCAGCCGGTCGACGGCGCGGTCTTGTTTCTGTCCCCCGAAGTGGCCAGCCAGCGGCTCTTGATCCGCGCGACGGCGGCCGGCGCCGTCGCCATCGAGCTGCGCGTCGATGGTCACCCGGCCGGCGAATCGCCCGGCACAGACATCACCCTCGCCTGGCCACTTGAGCTGGGCAAACACGTCATCCAGGTCGAAGCCCGCCTCGCGGACGGTTCGACCACCACAGCCACATCCCGCTACGAGGTGCGATAGCTATGACCGAAAAGACGCCGTCCAGTCGATTCAGCGTGATCGCCAACCAGTGGAGCCACGGGAGACGGCTGATCGGCGTAATCGCGGCCGCCGCCCTGATCGCCGCCGGCGCGCTCGGGAGCGTCCTGGTCTTCGGGGGCGACGGGGACGCTAGGCTGGCCGCGCCCGCGGAAGCCGCCTTCAGCATCGCGCCGACGGGCGTGGAAACGCCGCGACTGATGCCCATCCGCGTCCGCTTCGAAAAGGCGCCCACCGAACGCGACGGCGCCAAGCTGCTGCGCATCGAACCGCCCTCGCCGGGCAGCTTCATCTGGGCGGATGAGCGGACGCTCTACTTCCAACCGGACTTTCCGGGCTTTCTGCGGGGCAAAGAGTACGCCGTGACCGTCCCGGCCCGCCCGGAGGCTGGCCTCACGAAAGAGGCGCGCGCCACCTTCACGACCGAAGGCCCGCTCACCGTCGAAACGGTGATCCCGGCGCCTGGCGATGTCGAAGTGCCGGCGGCGGCGCAAGTGCTCGTCCAATTCAGCCGGTCGGTGGCGCCGCTGACCGTCATCAACGCGATCCCGGCGGACCAGGTCGTGCGCTTCGACCCGCCCCTGGCCGGAAAAGGCGAGTGGCTGAACACGTCGCTCTACCGGTTCGTACCGGAGAAGTTCGCGCCGGACCGCGAGTACCGCGCGACGATCGCGGCGGGCCTCACTTCCGCGGCGGACGGCGTCCTCGAAGCCGACTACACCTGGACCTTCCGCACGTTCGGGCCGGCGGTCGACGGCCTCAGCCCGGACGGCACGACCCAGTTCGCTGGCCTCCGTCAACCTGTGACCGTGTACTTCAACCAGCCCATGTCACGGCCGAGCGTCGAGGCCGGCTTCCGCGTGCTCGATAGTGTTGCCACTGGCCGCGTGGCCGGGACCATCGCCTGGGACGCCAAGGACACCTCGTTCACCTGGACGCCAGCGGCGAACTTGAAGCACGACACGACCTACAGCATCCAAGTCGACGCGGGTCTGATCGCTGGCGCCGGTTCTGTCACGAAGGTGGCGCGGGCCGCGACCTTCCGCACGGTCGGCATCCCGCGAGTCGATCGAAGCAGCCCAAGCAACGGGGCGAGCGCCGCTGAGCGATACGGCGTTCAGCTCGAGTTCTCCAACCCCATGGACGACGAGAGCTTCGAAGGCAAGGTCACCCTGACGAGCTTCACTGACGAGGAGGTCGACCAGAGCCTGAACCTTTACGAGCGGACGCTGTACGTCGGCCTTTCGCTGCGGCCGAGCACGGCCTATACCCTCAGGATCGCGCCCGGCGTCAAGGACCGGTACGGCCAGGAGCTCGGCGCCTACACCCTCAGCTTCCGGACGGGCGCTCTGCCGGCCTCGCTCAGCTTTGCCATCCCGAACCAGATAGCGACCTACTCGGCGGCGAGCGAACCGATGCTGTACTTCCACACCACTAACCGCACGACCGCGAACTTCACTCTCCACCCGATCACGCCCGATGAGGCGCGTTACCTCCAGATCCGGAACGGGATCCCACACGACCCGCGAACACCGGGCGAGGATTTCCGGCCCTCGCTGGCGCCGTTGCGCCGCTGGACGGAGTCGTTCCCGAACGTCGACAACGAGGTCTCCGTCAACGCGACGTCGCTTTCCGGCGGGGGCTTGTTGCCGATTGGCGACTACTACGTCATCTCGGGCACGCCTGAGTTCGGCTCCGAACTGGCCTTCTCCGTGGTCGACACGGTGATCGTGCTCAAGCAGGGCAACAGCGCTTTGCTCGCCTGGGTGCTCGATATCGGCACGGGCGAGCCGATCAGTAGCGCGGTGGTCAAGGCGGACGGCAACGCCATTTCCGGCGCCCGCGAAGTCCGCACCGGGAGCGACGGCATCGCCCGCTTTGGCTTGAGCACCGCCAGCGAACCGGACCGCTACGGTAACGCCGCCGGCGTCGTGACGGTGCGAGGCGGCGGGCGTTACGGCGTCGCGACCATGTCCTGGCAGCGCGGCGTCGAACTCTACAACCTCGGCTTCCCGGTGGATTACGGCTATTACTCCGGCGAAAGCCCGATCGGGCGGCCGGTCGGCCATATCTATAGTGACCGGCCGATCTACCGGCCCGGAGAGACGGTCTCGATCAAGGCGACGATCCGCCTCGACGACGACGCGACCTACTCGATCCCGCCGCCGGATTACCCGGTGACCCTCGTCGTGCAATCCTCGGAGGGAAAGCAGATCCTTTCGGAGCGGGTGAAGCTGAACGGCTTCGGGACATACGCGACCTCCCTCGTCCTCCCGGCGGACGCGGAGCCGGGCTACTATGGCGTCTCCCTGAGCCGGCAGGGCCGGCCCGAGTACTACGACCAATTCGCCGGGAGCAGCTTCCTGGTCGCCGAATTCCGTGTCCCGGAGTTCGAAGTCCGCGTCGAACCCGCCGGCCTGGCCTACGCCAGCGGCGACACGGTCTCGGTCGACGTGACGGCGGCCTTCTTCTTCGGCGGACAGGTGCCGGGCGCGACGGTCCAATGGAGCGCCATGAGCAGCGCCTTCTTCCCGTACTTCGACGACTTCCAGGAGTATGCCTTCGGCGATAGGGACGCCTATTTCCGCCGCTATTACGCGCCGGTGCGCGGAGGCGTGGTCCGGGAACCCGTGCGGGGCACGGGGGTGGCCACGACGGACACGCTCGGCAGGGCAACCTTCGCCGTGCCCGCCGAGATCCGGGGCGATGAAGGCCCGCAGCAATACACACTCTCGGCGACCGTCATCGACGCGACCGGCCAAGCCGTGGCCAGCAGCGCGACGGTCAACGTGCATCCGGCCTCCCTCTATGCTGGCTTGCGGACGGATTCGTACGTCGCGACCGCCGGAAACGCGGCCAGCGTCTCGCTCGTCACGGTGAGCACCGCCGGCGAGCCCCTCGGTGCGCGGGCCGTGACTCTGAAGGTCTACGAGCGGACCTGGATTACGACCAAGGAACGGACCGCCGACGGCGGGCGCCGCTACCGCTCGGAACCGCTGGACAAACTGGTCGACACGCTCACGGCAACGACGAACGCCCGCGGCGAAGCGACCGTCCGGTTCACGCCGGCGAACGCGGGCACGCTGCGGCTCGTGGCCGAAGTCGCCGATGCGCGGGGCCGCATCGCAAAGTCCGCGACCTATCTCTGGGTGAGCAGCGGCGAGTTCGTCAGCTGGTACTACGGCAACGACGATTCCCTGGCGCTGGTGCCCGACCGCGACAAGTATGCGGCTGGCGACGTGGCGGAAGTGCTCGTCCCGGCCCCGTTCGCGGGCGCGACCGCGCTGATCACGGTCGAGCGCGGCGAGATCCACTCGGCGCGGGTGGAGCGCTTCCCGACGAACAGCAGCGTCATTGAAATCCCGCTCGATGGGCACAGCGTGCCGAACGTGTTCGTGTCGACGGTGCTTTACCGGCCGCCCACGGCAACGGACCCGATCCCGCGCTACAAAGTGGGCTACGCTCAGCTGCGCGTGTCGACGGCGGTGCGCGTCCTCAACGTCGATATCGCCGCCGATACCGAACTGGCGCGACCCGGCCAAGTCGTCCAATACCGGTTCAAGGTGACCGATAGCGCCGGACGGCCCGTCAAGGCCGAACTCTCGATCGCGGTCGTCGACAAGGCGGTCCTGTCGCTGGCGGACGAGGCCGGCCCAGACGGGCTGACTGCCTTCTGGTTCGAGCGCGGGCTGGCCGTCCGGACGGCGTCGTCGATGGCGGTCTCGGTGGACCGCGCTAACGACGTGATCGTCGAACCGCAACGCGGGGGCAAGGGCGGCGGGGGCCTCGAAGACGACCGCATCCGCCAGGACTTCCGCAACGCCGCCTTCTGGGCGCCACAGGTGGTGACCGGGGAGGATGGCACGGCCACAGTCGGCGTCACGATGCCGGACAACCTCACGACCTGGCGCACCCAGGTCCGGGCCGTCAGCGGCGACACGCTCGTCGGAGTGGCGACGCACGACCTGCTTTCCACCAAGCCGCTCCTGCTGCGGCCAGCGTTGCCGCGTTTCCTCCGGGTCGGCGACCAGTTCCAACTTCGCGCCCTCGTCCGCAACGCGACGAAGCAGACGCTCGACGCGACCGTATCGGTCGATGCCGCGGGAATCACGCTCGCCGAGAGCGGATCTCGCAGCGTGAGCATCGGGCCAGAAGAATCGAGGCTCGTCTCCTGGCAGGCGACGGTCACGACCGAGGGCCGCGTGGGGCTGACCTTCAGCACGTCGGCGGGCGGGCTCAGCGACGCGGTCATCCAGGAGCTGCCAATCTGGCTCGATGTCACGCCCGAAACCACGGCGACCGGCGGCGTCGTCAAGCAAACCGAGCGGAC
>CAMAUF010000144.1 GCA_945861295.1 bacterium
GGCGCCGACCTGCGCTACTCCATGCGCCTCACCTTTGAGGAAGCGGTCTTTGGCGTCGAGCGCGAGATCGAGTTCAGCCGGCCCGAACGCTGCGAACGCTGCGCCGGCAAGGGCGCCGAGCCCGGCACGGACCTCACGATCTGCCCCGAATGCAACGGCCAGGGCGAGATGCGTCGCGCACAACAAAGCATCTTCGGCCAGTTCGTCAACGTTACCGCGTGCGGCCGCTGCCAGGGCGAAGGGCGCATCGTCGCCAGCCCCTGCACCCAATGCCGGGGCGCGGGGCGCGAGAAAAAGGCCCGCAAGATCGCGGTCAAAGTGCCGCCGGGCGTGCATGAAGGCATCCAGATCCGGCTGACGGGCGAGGGCGAAGCGGGGCCGCGCGGCGGCGAGGCCGGCAACCTCCATGTCACCTTCTCGATCACGCCCCACGCGCAGTTTCAGCGTGCCGACGACCACATCCTCTTCGAGTTGCCGATTAACGTGGCCCAGGCCGCCCTCGGCGCGCGCATCATGATCCTGACGCTCGACGGCGAGACCGAAATCGAAGTGCCGCCCGGCACGCAGAGCGAAACCGAGTTCGTCCTACGCGGAAAAGGCGTCCCTCGCCTCGACTCGTACGGCCGCGGCGACATGGTCGTTAAGCTCACCGTCGTCATCCCGGACGGGCTCAACGACGAGCAACGCCAACTGCTTGAGCGGCTCGCCGAAACCATGGGCACGCCCGTCCTGCCGAAGCGCGGCAAAGGCTTGTTCGAACGCCTCAAGGACGCGGTCGCCGGCTAACGCGAGCATACGGGCCATGGTTCGGCCCTTTGCATCCGTGCTACAGTCAGCGCATGAGCGATCCCGCGCTCGATGACCGGTTTCGCGCGGCCTGCGGGCGCCTCGAAGCGCTGTTCGCCGAGGTCCTCGATGCGCGCGAAGCCGCCCGCGACGACCCCGCCACTTGGGCTGGGTGGGCCGTCCGCTTCAATCAGCGCCTGCGCGGGGCGCGTTCCGAACTCGCGATCACCATGCCGCCGCCCGAGGCCGCCGACCCGCGCCTGAGCCCGTTGTACGAGGCCGGCATCGCTGTCCGCGCCTTCTGCGACGAGGTCAATCGGGCGCTACAGGGCCACCCAGCCGAAATCGCGCGGCGGCGCATCGAAACGGAGCGCGCGCTTCGCCTCGCCTGGGACGCGGCGGCCGGCGACGCTCTTTAAGGCCACCAAGCGGGTGTAGAATCGCGCCTATGAACATGCGCCGGCTGACCGCGATCATCGAACGAGAAGACGACTGGTATGTGGCCCATTGCCCTGAGCTCGGCGTCGTCAGCCAGGGCGAATCGGTCGAGCAGGCGCGCACCAATCTTCGAGAAGCGCTTGAGGGGTTCTTTGCGGAGGCAAGCCCGAGCGAGATCGCGAGGCGGCTGCATTCAGAAGTGTTCGTGACATCCGTCGAGGTGGCGGTTGCCTGAGCTTCGCGTCTTGTCCGCCGCCGACGTCTGCCGGATCCTCGAGACCTTCGGGTTTAAGTTCGCTCGCCAAAGAGGAAGCCACTTGATCATGCAACGGCGTTACGGTGGCACTACCGTGACCGTCCCCGTGCCGAACCATCGCGAGCTGAAGCAAGGGACCTTGCGCGGGATCATCAAGCAAGCGGGCCTCTCAACGGAGCCGTTTGAGCAACGCCAGTAAGGGAGCGATCCCCAGCCTGCCCGCCTGTGGCTGCCGCACCGATCATCGAACGTTGAGACGTTGGTACGCAGGCCCAATTTCGTGACGCTTCCTCAGTTGTGGGCCCAGGCCCGCTTCATCGAAGCCGCCGCTTGGCCGATCGCCTTCGTGCCGTCGTCCAAGGCGGCGTTGCCGAAGAAGCCATGGATCATGCCGTCGTAGCGGGTGCACTCCGTCGGCACGCCGGCCGCCTTGAGCTTGGCCGCGTACGCTTCGCCCTCGTCGCGCAGCGGGTCGAATTCGGCGGTGATGACGAGCGCGGGCGGCAGGCCGGAGAGGTCGGCAGCCTGGAGCGGCGCCGCCTTCGGGTCCTTGGCGTCGGCCGGCGTGCGCAGGTAACACTCCCAGAACCACTCCATGTCGACCTTTTCGAGCAAGTAGTTCAAGGCGTTGTCGCGATAGGAAACGGTGCCAAAGGTTGCGTCCGTCACCGGATAGACAAGAAGCTGGAAGCTGAGCTCCGGCCCCTGAGCCTTCGCCATCTGGGCGACGACGGCGGCGAGGTTGCCGCCGGCGCTGTCGCCGCCCACGGCGATCCGCTTGGCGTCGATCCGGAGCTGGGCCGCGTTCTCCGCCGCCCACTTCGTGACGGCGTAGCAATCGTCGGCGGCGCCGGGGAACTTCGTTTCCGGCGCCAGCCGGTAGTCGACCGAGACGACGACGCAGTCCGCGGCCATGCAGAGCGCGCGGGCCGTGGCGTCGGCGCTCTCGAGGTCGCCAAACACCCAGCCGCCGCCGTGGAACCACACCAGGCCGGGCCGCGTGATCAGCACGCTGGGAGGCGTGTAGATGCGGACGGGGATATCGCCGCCTGAACCGGGGACCTTGGCGGCGACGACCGAGCCGACCGCCACGCCTTCCGGCCGGGGGAAGTTCACGAACATGTCGCGCACCGTTTGGGCGTTGCCGTCGGCGGGCTTGAGGCCCTTGAGGCCGAGCGAGCCGAAGATTTCGAGCAGTTGTTTCGCTTGCGGATGGAGTGGCATGGAGTTCTCTCCCTCAGTTAGGCGGCGGCGGAGCGGGACACAGGGTGCGCTTTTACGCGCACCCTGTGCGGTTCGTGGGCAAGGGCCTCAGCTCACGAGCGTGCCAAGAATCTTCTCGACGCGCTTCGGGTCGCCCTGAGGCATCCCGATAATCGGCAGATCGACGCCGAGCTGGCGGCGTTCTTCGATGCCGGCGGCGACGGTTTCGAGGTCGCCCCAAATGGCGGTCTCTTCGAGCATCTTGTCGCCCATTGCGGCCATGATCTCGTCGTTGGTCTGGAACGGCATCGGGCGGTGTTCCTCGCCGGCCTTGCGCATCGCGGCGACCTCGGCGGGGAAGCCGTTGCGCGTCAACATGCGATGGTAAAAATCGCCCATGTTGGTGACGTACCAGGAGATGCCGCCCGCGGCCATGCGCTTCGCCTTGGCCGGGTCGTCTTCGATGATGGTCGTCAGAGAGGCGACGCACTCGACGGCGCCAGCGGGCCGGTTGGCGCGGTCCATGCCCTTCTGCACCGTGCCGAGGCCATCCTTGAACTTGGATTTCGGCCAATAGATCGGCATCCAGCCATCGGCGACTTCGCCCACGATCTCCATGGACTTCGGCGCGATCGAAGCGATGTAGATCGGGATGTGGTTGCGGACGGGGTTGAAGAGCAGCTTGAAGCCGCGCTGGAGCTTGAAGATTTCGCCTTCGTGGAAGACTTTTTCGCCCGCCATCATCATATTGATGATCTGGCAATACTCTTTGATCCGCTGGAGCGGCTTCTCGAACGGTTCGCCGTGCCAATGTTCGATCACGCGAGAGCCCGAGGTGCCGAGCCCGATGATCGCGCGGCCGCCCGAAAGCTCGTCGAGCGTCGCGAAGGACATGGCGAGGACACCCGGCGAACGGCCGAAAACGGGCGCGATGCCCGTGCCCAGCTTGATCTTCGAGGTGTTGAGCGCGAGTTGGGTGAGCAGCGAGAACTGGTCGCGACCCCACGTCTCGGCGGTGAAGACGGCTTCGACGCCGACTTCTTCGGCGATCTTGACCCGGTTGATGAGTTCTTTGTTCTGTTCAGGGTTCCCCGTGAACCCGACCGATAGGCCGAGGCGGCGCGCCATTGTGGATGACTCCAAAGGAAAGTTGCGGCCCGAGAGTACCACAGTCCCGGTTCCCAAGCCGCGCAATCCCATTGCCGGCTTCGGCCTCCTTAGTTGCTCGCCGCGGCCATCTCCGCCAGCGCTTGCGTGACGCTGGGGCGTTCCCAGAACCAGGCGATGCGGACGCGGAGGCCGGGCACGGTCCGGCTTTCGAACCAATCGTCGACGCCGACGGCACGGTAGCGGCCGCGCTCATCGAGGACGTAAAACTCGGCGACCTCGCGCTCCGGGTCGATCAGCCAGTATTCGGGGATGCCGCCCGCTTCGTATTCGAAGTACTTCTCGCCGCGGTCAGTCGCTTCGCTACCGGGGCTCATGACTTCGATCGCGAGGTCGGGGGGGCCTTGGAGGTAGATGTCGCGATACCGGTCCTTGTGCGCATTCAAGACGACGATCACGTCAGGAGCGCGGCCAGTCTTGGTCAGGCGGATGTTGAACGGCTCAGCGAGGACCTCGCCAATCCCCCTCTCGTCCACCACTGCCCCCAGCAGACGAATGAGAAACGCGGTGATGCGAGCGTGGACGAGTTGCACGGAGACCATCGGGACCACCTCCCCATCGACCCACTCCACGTGCGCATCGCCTGGGAGCGCGAGAAACTCCTCGTACGTGACATACGCGGCGGGAGGCGTGGGGCGGTCGAGGACGAGCGCTTGGGCCATGACGACACTATAGGGCAGGCCGACCATCGAATGCGCCGCCAGAGCCGGGCGCTGAGCAAGCGGTCGACATCAGGGGCGGGATTTGTTGCAGGGGCGGGATTTGTTGTTTGAAAGAGAGTCCGGCGCGGTGTAGTATGCCGCTGAAGTTGGGGTGCGTGGGATGTGGCAGTTACCAAAGTGCCGGAAGTGCGATGCTGGCGATCTCGTCCCGTTTTCGGATTTCGGGAGCCAAGGCGCGCCAATCCATTTCAAGGCCTGGGTCTGCACGAACCCGGATTGCGGCTTTAACATCAAGATCCGCAACGGCGACCTTTTTATCGATGAGCCGATCAACGATGGCTCGTACCACACGAGCCGGGTCCGGTAACTGGGCGGCGCCGACCCGCGCAGTCGTCGCTCATTCCCCATCCCTCTGGTAGGCTGCACGGACGATGGCACAGGCGAACAAGGTTTATCAACCCCTCCCAGTTGTGGACGAGACCGATATCGAACAAGAACTCCAGCAGAACCTGCTGGTGACCAGTGTGGATCAGGTTCTGAACTGGGCGCGCCGGTCGTCGCTTTGGCCGGCGATGTTCGGTCTCGCCTGTTGCGCGATGGAGATGATCGCGGTGGCGATGCCCCGCTACGACCTGGCCCGCTTCGGCGCCGAGATCTTTCGTGCCTCCCCGCGGCAGGCGGACCTGCTGATCGTCCCCGGCACCGTCACCTGGAAGATGGCCCCGGCCGTCCGCCGCGTCTGGCTCCAGATGCCGGAACCGAAGTGGGCGATCGCCATGGGCGGCTGCGCGATCATGGGCGGCCCCTTCGCCTACGCGTACAGCGTCACGCCTGGCGTCAATACCCTGTTGCCGGTGGATGTCTACGTGCCCGGCTGCCCGCCGCGGCCCGAATCCTTGCTCACTGGGATCATGCTCCTGCAAGACAAAATCAAGCAGGACACGCTGGCCAAGGGCTGGAAGCGCAAAGACGTCGAACCGCAGTTCCACCGCTACCTGCCCGACGGCGACCCCATCCGCGCCGAGCTCGAAACGCTCTGGCCCCCGTTCATCAATTACGACCGGCCTCCCGCCGGCGGCGCCTTCCGCGTCTAGCCCAACCATCCCGCTTGCGAAATTCGGCGCCGGGAGCGCCGCGCGCACAAGGAGACCTCGTTGCCGAAAGCGCCTTGGACCGCGATTGAAGAGCTCGCCGGCCCCCTGTTCGAAGCAGGGCACCGTCCCGAACGCACCGACCTCGTCGACCTCGCCTACCGCGAGAACGCCGACGACGACATCGTCGACGCGCTCGACACGCTCGGCCCGCGCCCGCTCGAATCGCTTGCCGCCTTGAAGGCGCAGCTCGAAGCGAACGGCGTGCTCGCATAGCGGCCGCGATCGTCGTTGGCCTGCGATCCCTGATACGATCGGCTCATGCGTAACCCTTTTGCGATGGGCGGCGGTGGGCCGCGCTTCGAAGCCGCCTGGCTGATCGTCGGACTTGGCAACCCCGGCGAGGAGTACCTGCGTCACCGGCACAACGTCGGCTTCTGGGTCGTCAACGAACTGGCCCGGCGGGCGGGCACGCAGCCGAAAGCGACCGGGAGCACCATGCACATCGGCGTCGGCACGCTTGCCGGCGAGCGCGTCGCCCTGGTCAAGCCGAAAACCTTCGTCAACCTCTCCGGCAAGGCC
>CAMAUF010000145.1 GCA_945861295.1 bacterium
CCGTCGAGGGCGCAGGCGCGCCGCCGGCGCCGCCCGAACTCGTCCCCGGGGCGACCGTGACGCCCGAGCCCGCCATCACGCCTGTGGTCGTCCCGGATGCCCCCGCCGCTGGCGGGCCCACTGCGGTGACGCCGACCGCGCCTCCGGCCACGACGCCATCTGCGGCGCCTACCGCCACGCCGACGGCAACCGCGACGCCCACCCCCACACCGACGCCCACCCCCACACCCGTCCCGCCGAGCGTATCGATCGTCTGCGCGGCGACGTACGGAACCGGCGTCGCGACGGTTGTCTGCACGGGTACGGTGACAGGGGCGAATCAGAGCACGGCTTGGGCCGTGAACGGCGTCGCCACGGGCAAGACGGGCCTGAGCTACAGCACCACCTTCACGAGCAACACGCAGGCCTCGTTCCGGCTGACCGCATGCAACGGGCCCAACTGCGCCAGCGACACGAAGAGCGTGACCGTCGTCTTTGGCGCCACGCCGACACCCTTCACGGGCGTGCCACAGTCGGGGACGATCGCGCTTATCACGTGCTCGCAGGCCACCGTCAGCGGGCGCGAACGGATGGATTGCTCGTTCCTGGCGCTGCCGGCTCACACGAGCATCCGCTGGTTCTCGCCGGGTGGTTCGCCCGCGGAATCGGGCGCGGGCAACTTCACCTCCTACCAGACACACCGCGGTACGCCGGGCAGTGTGCCGATCCACGCGGAAGTGTGTAACGGCGCGACCTGCTTCACCTCGAACACCGTGACGCTCACGGCCGTCGCCATCCCCGTCTTCATCGATCTTGAGAATTATGACGTCGGTTCCATCTCGACGATCTTCTTCGGTCGAGTTGACCCCCTCGCGGCTCGGGGCACTGTCGAGCTGTGGCTTGCGCCGGGTGACTTCGACGGCGAAGAGTTCTTCTTCGATGGACCGTTTGTGCCGGTTTGGAGCATGGTTTTCAGCGGCCAGTCATCCTTCGATACTGGGGGGATTTTCACGGTGTCGGAGTCGATTGCCGTCTACTTCCGGTTCATCCCGCTGCCCGACACGCTTTGGCTTCCGGCTCAATCGACCACTACGTACATCGAAATCGACTGATTGATGCGGTGATGACAGAGTTGCCCGCACCCCCGTCACCCGTATTGTCGCCACCTGGCGGCCTCCTCAGTCAGGCCGTCGGCCTCGTGGCCAGCTTGCTACGCGACGAGGTCGCGCGCATGCGTGCGGCTGGCGTCCCCGTCGGCCAGGATGATTACCGGGGGCTCTACATCGCCGACCAGGAGGCGGAGCGCCTCCTTGCCCTGATCGGGAGCGATGGCTCCTCCATCGTCCTGCGTGACGAGGCCGACGTCGTCGGCGTGTTGATGGCGAACGCGGCCGGCCGGCTGCGGACGCTGCTTGATGCCGCTCGCCTCACGCCGTTCGAGGTCGCCGTCCTGCTCCTTTGCTTCGCCTGCGAGACGGACCTCGGGATCGAGCGCCTCATCTCCTACGTCCAAGACGACGTCTCGAAGCGGCGGCCGCGGGTCGACCTCGCCATCCGCATGTTCGCCGGCCCCGGTTCGCACGGCGCCGCGCTCGATTCGCTCCACCCACAGGCGCCGCTGCGCGCCTTGCGCCTGATCGAAGTGCACGACGACCCGAGCCAGGCCGTTACCCCGATGCTCGCGCGTTCGCTCTCGCTCGACCCGGCAATCCAGGCGTACCTTCTGGGCGGCGAGCGGCTCAATCCAGCCCTTGCTAGGACGGCGGTGTGGTTGCCGGCCGGGACGGGAGCAGCGTTGCCGCGCCCGGCTACGGTCGAAGCGTTGGCGTCGGGCGGCGTCTCCACCCTCGCCCGTCCGGTCGTGGTCTGGACTGGGCCAGACCCCGCCGTCCGCCGGGCGGCCGTCGGCCGAGTGGCGGAGGCCTTGGGCCTGCGGCTGCTCGCCGTCGATTTCGCCGCGCTGGTCGAGCTGCACGGCGTCGCGGCGGCACTGGTGCTGGCCGAACGCGAAGCCGTGCTCCATGGGGCGGCGTTACTGCTCGAAGGCTTTGAGGAGCTGAGCGAGCTCGACCTGGCGATCGCCATAGAGACGCTCGAAACGCACAGCTTGCCGGCCTTTGTGGCGATTTCGACGGCTGCCACGGTTGCCTGGCCGGGCGCGGTCGTCCACGTCCCTGGCCTCGCTCACGAGGACCGCGAGCGGCTCTGGCAGACTCACGTGGAGGGTATCGCGGGCGACGTCGTTACGGCCCTCGCGGGGCGCTTTCGGCTCGGCGCCGTACAGATCGGAAAGGCGGCGACCGCCGCCCATGGCCGCGCCGCCCAACGCCTCGATCGGCGGATTGTGGCCGAGGACCTGTTCGCCTCGGCCCGCGACCAATCGACGCCGATCCTCTCCTCGCTCGCCCGCAAGGTTGTGCCCCATTACGGCTGGGACGACATTGTCTTGCCCTACGATTCACTCGCCCAACTGCGGGAGATGTGCGCCCAAGTCGAACACCGCCACCTCGTGTACGACATTTGGGGCTTCGACCGGAAGCTGGCGCTCGGCAAGGGCGTCATCTCCCTCTTCGCCGGCAACCCGGGCACCGGCAAGACCATGGCGGCCGAGATCATGGCGAAGGCGATCGAACTCGACCTTTACAAGATCGACCTCTCGGGGATCGTTTCGAAGTACATCGGCGAGACCGAGAAGAACCTCTCGGCCGTCTTCGCCGAAGCCGAATCGGCGAACGCGATCCTCTTCTTCGACGAGGCGGACGCGCTCTTCGGCAAACGGTCGGAAGTGAAGGACGCACACGACCGCTACGCGAACATCGAGACTGCCTACCTCTTGCAGCGGCTCGAAGAGTACCCCGGCCTCGTCATCCTGGCCACGAACCTGAAGATGAACCTCGACGACGCCTTCCTGCGCCGGCTGCACTTCGTGGTCGATTTCCCTATGCCGGAGGAGGCCGAACGGCTGCGCATCCTCGAAGGCTGCATCCCGGCGGCGCTCCCCGTCGGCGGGGACCTCGACCTCGGGTTTGTTGCGAAGCAGTTCAAGGTTTCGGGCGGGAATATCCGGAATATCGTCCTGGCGGCGGCCTTCCTCGCAGCCTCGGACGGTTCGTCGCTTTCGATGAAGCACCTGATGTGGGCGACGCGGCGTGAGTACCAGAAGATGGGCCGCATGGTCACCGAGGCTGAGTTCGGTGAGCACGTCGCCCTCTTTCGCCGTGATGCGGCCAGGTAGGGAAGAAATTTCGCTCGCCCATGTTCCACAAGCGCACGTCTGAGGAGTAGAATCCGGCGCGGAGGGTCTCGACCATGCCGTTCCGTCGCGCAACCGTTTCTGAAGAGCCAACCGTCAAGAAGCGCCAGACTATGGAGCAGGCGCCGAATGGGCGTCGGGCGCCCTCGCACCCGCTCGTTTCGCTCCAGGCCCACGTCGGCAACCGCGGCATCGCCCGCATGCTGGCCCAGCGCGCGGGCGATCCAGCCCTCGACGAAGAGGACATGGAAGGCGGCGGGGCGAAGCACGACCCGGCGCTGGCCCAGCGCGCGGACGACCCCGCCCTCGACGAAGAGGACATGGAGGGCGGCGGGGCGAAGCACGACCCGGCGCTGGCCCAGCGCCTCGGCGACGAGGACGAGATGGGCCTGAAGCGCGATAACGCCCCGACGGTCGGCCTCGAAGGCGGCGCCGTCGGGGACGGCATCGAACGCGCCATCGACGGTAGCCGCGGCGCAGGCTCCTCTTTGAGCCCCAGCATCCAGGGCAAGATGGAAGGCGCGATGGGCGTTGATTTTTCCGGCGTCCGTGTCCACCACGACGACACCTCGGATCGCGTTTCGCGCGACCTCACGGCCAAGGCTTTCACTACGGGCTCCGACATCTTTCTGCGCAAGGATCAGAATCCGAACGACCAGAGCCTCCTGGCGCACGAACTCACGCACGTCGTCCAGCAGGGCTCGGGCCGAAGCTCGGGCGGCAACGGCGCGCTCACCGTCGGCGCCGCTGAGCACCCGGATGAGCACGAAGCCGATGCGGTCGCTACGGCCGTCACCTCGGGCGGCAGCGTGGAGCGACGCTTCGACGAGAAGGCACGGTAGCCGACCCCATGTTTGACGACGCCGATGAGACGCTTCGAGAAGTGCTGCTGGCCGACGTCCCGGTCGATCGGGACGAGGTCGACATCACCTTCGAGCGGCCGAATCGGGAGTGGTCCAGCCGGCTGAGCAAGCCGACGCTCAACCTCTTTCTCTTCGATATCCGCGAGCGCGTTGACTTTCGCGACGACAGCTGGGTCTCGACCCGCGGCGCCGACGGCAAGATCACGCGCGCCCGCGGCCCCCGGCGAGTCGACTTGAGTTACCAGGTGACCGCGTGGACGAAGGAGCCGGGCGACGAACACCGCATCCTCGGTCGCGTGATGGCGACGCTCTTCCGTCAGACGCAGGTCGCTCCGGAGCATCTCAAGGGGGTGCTCGTCAACGCGTCGACCCCAGTCCTTGTGCGGTCTATGCCGCCGGACTTCGTCACGAAACCCGTCGACTTCTGGGGCGTGATGGATAACGATCTGCGAGCGTCTCTCACCTGGGTCGCCACCGTCCCGCTGGACGTGTTCTTGCCCGTCACGGGCCCGATGGTCGTCACCCGCGAGGTCCGCTACCGGGATCGCTTCTCGGAGGATTTCGAGAGCTTCATCCGCATCGGTGGGCTCGTCCATCGGCGCGGCGACACCGGAAACGTCGTTGCGAACGCGCTCGTCAAGGTTGCCGGGACTGGCTCCGAGGCAACGACGGGGAGCGACGGCCGCTTCGTCTTGCCGTGGGTACCGCGTGGACTTATTACGCTTCGCGTTGAACGACCTGGCGAAGATGCCGTAGAAAGGGAGGTATCTGTCCCGTCTGAACAGTACAACCTTGAGGTATAGTGACCTTCCGGCCCGCTGACCGGACGCAAGCGAAATACTCGCCCGCTGTCGCAGCCACAACGAAGAGAGAGGAACCGGATGGCAACGACCTATCTAACTCCGGGTGTCTACGTCGAGGAGGTCGACCGAGGCACCAAGCCCATCGAGGGAGTCGCGACCGCGGTGGCGGCCTTCCTCGGCATCGCTGAGCGCGGCCCCGTCGGTAAACCGACGATGGTGACCAACTGGACGCAGTTTACGGAGCGATTCGGCGGCTTCGTCCCGGGCGCCTACCTGGCTCACGCGGTCTACGGCTACTTCAACAATGGCGGCGGCATCTGCTACGTCCTCCGGATCAACGGCGATGCGCCGTCGACGCCCGCCGCCAAGGCGAGCGCCCAGATCGCGGCCAAGGCGCCTGGCGCGCCCACCACGCTCCGCGCCATCGCACGCGAAGGCGTGGCCGACGCCGTCTCCATCGAAATCGCGGACGCCGGGGATGACTCGTTCAACCTGACTGTCCGCCGCGGCGGGGCCGAAGAAAAGTTCGAAGGCCTGACCATGGCTCGCGGACCCAAGAACGCCCTCGAAATCGTCAACAAGCAATCCGGCGCGGTCACCCTCGAAGAGGTCCGCGTCGCCGGGGTTGCCGCGGCTGAGCGAGCGCCCGCCGCCGGCACCTACCCGCTGGCGCTCCCCGCAAGCACCGCTGTCGCCAAAGTCCAGCCAGCGGCCTACGAGGGGGACGCTGGCGACCGCACGGGCCTCGGCGGCCTCGAAGCGATCGACGACGTCACTATGGTCGCCGCTCCGGACGTGATGGCGGCCTACCAAGCGGGCGCCCTCGACATGGACGGTCTCAAGGCCGTCCAGCTCGCCATGATCGCCCATTGCGAACGGATGGGTGACCGCGTCGCCATCATCGACACGCCACCCGATCTGGGCGCCCAGGATGTCTTCAAGTGGCGCATGGAGACGGCTGGCTATGACTCCAAGTACGCCGCCATGTACTACCCATGGATCCAGGTCGCGAACCCGACACCTGGCGCGGCCGCGACAACCGTCCTCGTCCCGCCTTCCGGCCACATGGCGGGCATCTGGGCGCGGAGCGACAACGAACGCGGGGTCCACAAGGCGCCCGCGAACGAAGTCATCCGCGGCGTCATCGGCATCCCGATCAATGTGACGGCGGGTGAGCAGGGCGTCCTCAACCCCGTTGGCGTCAACTGCATCCGCTCCTTCCCAGGGCGGGGCATCCGCGTCTGGGGCGCGAGGACGCTTTCGAGCGACGCTT
>CAMAUF010000146.1 GCA_945861295.1 bacterium
CCGCGCGCGCGCTCTTCGGGCGCGTTATCGATCGAATCGAACGCCCGGAAGCTCGCCTGCCCGCGGATGGCTAGGACCTTGGTGATCGCCGCCGTCAGCGTCGTCTTGCCATGGTCCACGTGCCCAATCGTGCCCACATTCACGTGGGGCTTGTTCCGTTCAAATTTCGCCTTCGCCATCTTGTCCTCCGGGCGCCTTGAGTGTGGTGACGGCGGCAATCCGCCGTGAGTGGTCTGGAGCCCTCATCCGGATTTGAACCGGAGACCTCGTTCTTACCAAGAACGCGCTCTACCAACTGAGCTATGAGGGCGGCAGTGCGATTGTCAGCGTACCGCCGGCCGGGGATGCCGTCTCCTTCGGTACGGCGCCGCCTGGATGCATTGGCGGCGAGGGTAGAAGCGTTGGTGGATGGGGAGGGGTTCGAACCCCCGAAGCGCGTTCGCGCGACAGATTTACAGTCTGTTGCCATTAACCACTCGGCCACCCATCCACGGGTGCATGTGCCGGCTTGGAGCCCAGAAGGGGAATCGAACCCCTAACCTACCGATTACAAATCGGTTGCGCTACCGTTGCGCCATCTGGGCTCGATTGTCCCGTTGGACGCCGCCAACACAAAAACGATCCGCCGGAGCGGACCACCTGTCCAGTATGCGGCCCCAACCCGGCCTCCGCAAGCGGGATTTGGGTGACGGCGCCGGCGAGGTCGTCTAAAAGCGCGCTCGTTGATCGACTTGAGATAGTGCGACCTCCGTCGGCGTGAGCCTCGGTTGGCGTGGCGCCCGAGAGTGCCGGCGCAATCATGTCCGTGTGGATAGCCCTCTCGGCCATGACCGCCTGAGCATGGAGGCTGAGCCGATACTTCACTGACTCGGTTTCTGGCCCGCCAGCCGCCATTAGCCCACCGCGCCGCTGGTCCGCAGCTCCGCGATCCGCGTGTCGCTCAGGCCGAGCGTGCGCAGCACCTCGTCCGTGTGCTGGCCGAGCGTTGGCGCGCCCTTCGTCGGCTTGCCGGGCGTGTCGCTCAGCTTCGGCCCGACGCCGATCTGCTTCACCTTGCCGATGGCGGTGTCGACTTCGACGACCATGCCGCGTGCCAGGTTGTGCGCGTTCGTGACGACGTTCTCTTGTTCGAGCACGACCGCCGCGCAGATGTCGCGCTCAGACATGATCGCCATCCACTCATCGGCCGTCTTGGTGCGCATCACCGCCGCGACCTTGACTTTGAATTCGGGCCAGCGCGTTTGGTCGTGCTGATGGCCGGCGATCTCGGGCAGGACGAGGACTTCGCAGAGGGCGGCGTAGAAGTGCGGCTCGATGCTGCCGAGCGAGAACCAGCGGCCGTCCTTCGTTTCGTACACGCCATAAAAGTGAGATGCGCCGTTGAGGACCATGCCGCCGGGCCGGATCGTGCTGCCGTTGGCGAAGAAGCCGGTGAACGCCGAGGTCATGAGCGAAAGGACGCCATCACTCATGCCCATGTCCACGTCCTGACCGCGGCCGGTGCGCTCCCGCGCGAGCAGAGCGACGCAGATCGCGAAGGCGCCCATCAACCCGCCGCCCGCGAAGTCGGCGACGAGGTTGATCGGGATGGCCGGCGGCTGGCCCGCGTTGCCCGTCACGCCGAGCGCGCCGCCCGTCGCGATGTAGTTGATGTCGTGGCCGACCAGGTTCGAATATGGCCCCGTCTGGCCGAAACCGGAGATCGAGCAGCCGATAATGCGCGGGTTGATCGCGGCCAGGGTCGCGTAGTCCACGCCGAGCCGCTTAACGACGCCCGGCCGGAAGCCTTCGATGACGACATCGGCGCCCTTGACGAGGTCGTAGAAGACCTGCTTCGCGGCCGGATCTTTGAGGTTTAAGGCGATCGAGCGCTTGCCGCGGCTGAGGGCGTTGTAGGCGGCGGCGCGCGCGTCGGCGTTGCGTGCCGCCCCGAGCTTGGCGTTCGTCCCCGGCGCTGCTTCGACGAGCAGCACGTCGGCGCCGAAATCTGCCAGGAGCATCGAACAGTACGGCCCAGGCGCGAGCCGGGAGAGGTCGAGGATTTTGATGCCGTCGAGGGCCATGACCATGGGGTGTCTCCGAAGGTGGTAGTGGCGCGCAAGCATACCAGCGCCCCGCCGACAGGCACGCGCCTCGAACGTGAGGCGAAAGGATTTCGTATCATGCGTCGCGTGCCTGAGCCGGTGATTGAGGATTTGGTCTGGGACGACGAAAACGACGAGCACCTGCTGCGCCACGGTGTGCGTTCTCGTGACTTGCTCGCCATCCTTGAGAGTACGTTCGTCGTCCTCCGCAATAAGCGAGGTCAGCGCGGCCCGTACAAGTTAGTCGGGCGGTCGGGCAACGGGAGCCTCGTATGCCTTATCATCGAACCAGTCTCGGGCGATCCCAAGCGGTGGCGCCCGGTTACGGGCTGGCCAGCATCAAGGGGAGAGGGCACCGCCGCCCGTCGTCAAGGAGTGTAACTATGGCAGAACAGGTCATCGAGGAGCCTTGGGCAGACTGCGAGTGGGAGGAGGAAGGGATTCTCATGGCGCCCGTCGTTGGATCTCGCTCGACTCGCATGGTGACCTTCTCGGTTGCCGAGATGCAGGTGGTCTATGACGCCGCCGAGCGCGCCGGCGTGAGCACCTCCGCGTTCATCCGTCAGGCCGCCCTCGATCTCGCTCGCTCCCACGCGTCTTCCTCAGCGCCGGTTCCGGTCGCCTAACCGACGCCGCCGTTCACACTCCGGCC
Source organism: bacterium (assembly GCA_945861295.1). GTDB lineage: Bacteria > Chloroflexota > Dehalococcoidia > Tepidiformales > Tepidiformaceae > CAMAUF01. The sequence continues at coordinate 2,737 of CAMAUF010000146.1, forward strand.
ATCTGCTACCCTCCGAGGACACCCTCGCCTGGAGTCGTCTATGTCCGCTCTCGAACGCACCGACCCCGACGTCGCCGCGATCATCGCCGACGAACGCGTCCGCCAGGTGGAGACGCTCGAGATGATCGCCTCCGAGAACTACGCCTCGGCCGCCGTCCTCGAGGCGACTGGTTCGGTCTTCACCAACAAGTACGCCGAGGGGTATTCGGGCAAGCGCTACTACGCCGGCAACGTCCACAGCGACCGCGTCGAGACCCTCGCCATCGACCGCGCCAAAGCACTCTTCGGGGTCGACCACGCCAACGTCCAGCCGACTTCGGGGGCCGAAGCAAACATGGCCGCCTATTTCGCCACGATCGAGCCCGGTGATACGGTCATGGGCCTCAGCCTCGACCAGGGCGGCCACCTCACGCACGGCAGCCCGGTGAACTTCAGCGGCCGCCTCTACACCATCGTGCCCTACACCGTCGACCGCGAGACGGAGATGCTCGACATGGCCGCCATTCGCCGGCAGGCGCTCGAATGCCGGCCCAAGATCATCGTGGCGGGCTACACCGCCTACCCGCGTGCGATCGATTTCGCCGCTTTCGCGGAGGTCGCGGCAGCGTGCGGCGCGTTGCTGATGGTCGACATGTCGCACATCGCCGGGTTGGTCGCGGGCGGCGCGCACATGTCGCCCGCGCCGTACGCCGACATGATCACGTCGACGACCCACAAGACGCTGCGGGGGCCGCGTGGCGCCCTCATCCTCTCCAAGGCGGCCCTGGCGGAGGCGATCGACAAGGCCGTCTTCCCCGGCACGCAGGGCGGTCCTCACATGCACAGCATCGCCGCCAAGGCGGTCGCGTTCGGCGAAGCGCTGACGCCCCAATTCCGCGCCTACGCCCACAAAGTCGTGGAAAACGCCGCCACGCTCGCCGACGCGCTGATGGCGGGCGGACTGCGGCTGGTCTCCGGCGGTACCGACAACCACCTGATCCTCGCGGACTGCAATGCAGTCGGGATCAGCGGGCTCAAGGCCCAAAACGCGCTCCAAGGCGCTGGGATCATCACCAATAAGAACACGATCCCGAACGACACACGCTCGCCGTTCGTCGGCAGCGGCCTCCGTCTTGGCAGCGCCGCGCTGACCTCGCGGGCGATGGGCGGCGACGAAATGCGCCGCGTCGCCGCCTGGATCGTCCGCGTCCTCAAAGACCCGGACGGCGACGGCGTCCGCGAGACGGTGCGCCAGGAAGTGGCGGAGTTCGCGCGCGCCTATCCCGTGCCGGGCATCACCGACGCGGTGTGACTGCGGACGTTGGCAGCCATACCGCGTCGCGGATAAGCCGCGCCGGCGCCGACCCTGACGCCCCTCATCCTGCGTGGCGTGCGCCTCGTCCCCCCGGCGCCGCTCAGAAGCCTCCGCGGTTGAGCTTGCCGTTGACGCTCCCCGCTGGATCGAGGAACTGGTCGGCCTTGTCCTCGTACTCGGCGGGCAGGATGGCAAGCAACGCGGGCGCGTAGCTCAGGAGACGGACCGCGACCGGCGATGCCTCGATTTCTCGCTGGATTTTCTTGTTGGGATACACCGTCAGCACGAGCAGCAGCACTTGGCAGACGATCGTCGCCTTCGCGAGGCCGAACGCTAGGCCGGCCAGGCGGTCCATTTGGCTGAGGTCCAGCCTCCTGACGAACGAACGCAGCGGTTGCGAGATGGTCTGCCCGAGGATCACGACTCCCGCCCAGATGACTATGAACGAGATGAAGTTCGCCCGTCTCAGGTCATGAACCAGCGGTTCGAGCGCGGGCGCGAGGTCGTCGTAAAGGACTGCGGCGATGGGGGTCGCCACGGCGATCGCGCAGAACGAAACCATCTCCCGAACAAAGCCGTTGGTGAAGCCCCGCAAGGCCAGCAAAGCGATGAAGCCCAGAAGCGCAATCGAAAGCCCGTTCATGACGCCTCCCTCATGCAGATTCGGCGGGCCGGAGGGGTTCCTCAACCCCGGGTAGGATTCGGCGCCTTGGCCTCGCTTTTGCCGGTCGACAGGGCGCAGATCCCGGATCCTGCCGCGCTTACCGGCCTATCCGCCGCCGCCGAGGTTGACGTCGATGAAATCGCCGGGGCGGAGGAACTGGTCGACGGCGTCGTCGAAGCTGGCCGGGAGGACGGAGAGGAGCGCCGGTGTCAGGTCGAGCAAGCTCCGCGCGACCGGCGACTCGTCGATGCTGTCCTGGAGATCTGGATTCGGGTACACGACGAGCACGATGAGCACGACTTGGGCGATGACAATCGCCTTCGCGAACCCGAACACTGCGCCCGCCAGCTTATCGAGCGCGCCAAGGTTCAGCATCGTTACGAACGTCCGCAGCAGGTGGGCTGCCGTCTGGCCGCCGATGACCACGCCGAGCCAGATGGCCATGAAGGAGACCAAGTTCGCGAGTTTCGCGTTGTCAACGATCGGCTGCACCTTCGGGACCATATCGTCGTAGAAGATACCGGCGATCGGCGTCGCAAGGATGATCGCGCAGAAGGAGACGATTTCCCGGATGAAGCCGCTCCGGAAGGCGCGCCAGGTGAGAAAAGCGATAAAGGCCACAAGGACGATCGAAAGCCAGTTCACGGTCGCCCCCTCGTCCCACCTTCAGTCCGCGCCGTGGAAGGTTCAACCTAGGCACGGTACCATCGTCCGGTGCGAAAAAGCCTGATGGAGATCCTGATCTGTCCGATGTGCCACGGGGCGCTCACCCTTGAGGTCGTCCGCGAGGAGGGCGACACGGTCATCACTGGCACGATCCGTTGCCAAAAGTGCGGCGAAGCGTTCGCGATCGAGGACGGCCTCCCGAACATGATGCCCCCGGACATGCGGGCGCCATGAGTGAGATCCCGCCGTGGCCCCATAAACCGGCCCTGCCCGAACGTCGCCAAATCGTGCCGCCGATGCCGTTGCTTTGGCGTGGCCTCGTGTTGGCTGGCGCCGGGCTCGTCGTCCTCCGCCTCGGGGTCGGGCCGCTTTTGAGAGGCCGAGCCTGGGGCCTTCTGGCGGCCCCGTGCGGCCTCGCCGTTGGCGCGCTGGCGCTTTGGTCGGCCGCCATCCACCTCACCGGTGGCGAACGCTTCGACGACCATGAGTTTGTGTGAGCAGAGTTCCGAGTTCCGGGCTCGGGGCGCTGCTCCTCAGGATTGGGCGGGCAGCCGCAGCCTCGCGCCCGTACCGACGAGCCCTGCGGTCCCGGTCTCTTCGAGCAATGCCGCGGCGCTGACGCCAAGGCCGGGAAGCTCGCCGCCAATCAGCTCGGCCAGCGGGACGAGGACAAAGCTCCGGGTGGCGAGCAACGGGTGTGGCACAGTCAGCCACTCCGTTTCGATCGCAGTTTCGCCGTAGAAGAGGATGTCGATGTCGACGGGCCGAGGCCCCCAGCGGCGTTCCGGCCGGCGCCCGAGCGCG
>CAMAUF010000147.1 GCA_945861295.1 bacterium
TCAGCGCCTTCTCGAGCTCTTCCACGGTGATGGCGAAGCTCTTGAGGCTGCCGAGGATGTCGGTGAACCAGAGGCGGATGAACTTGACGTCGTTTTCACGGCAAGCGGAGATCACGTAGTCGCGTGCGTCGTCGGTCATGATTTTTCCTGCGCGCGGGGCTCGCGGGTGCGGCCGCGGCGTTGTTCGAAGTTCAGGGTAACGCTTCCGTGTTACGGGCAGATTGCCCCGCCGCCCGAGAGTGGCTCAAGGCCCGAAGCTCATAGCCGACCCGGCGCTTGACTACGGACCTGAGACATGGCCGCTATTCGATTACGAGCTCCGAGTCGAAGAGGGTGGCCTTGCCGTCCGTGCCGAAAGCGCCGAAGCGGATTTTGACGGTGTCGCCGGATTTGTGCGAGCGCAGGACGTCGCAGTATGTCCCCACGTTTTCGATGAACTTGCCGTCGATAAAACCGACGGTATAGCCAGATTCCAGGGCATAGGGCTTGGTCTTGGTGGCCGCGCTGCCGGGCGCGACTGACATAATCGCGAGGCCGTCGATGTACGGGAAGCCCACTTGGTCGGCCAGGCTGGCGTTGTTGGTGACTACGTTGAGGCCGACGTAATCGAGGTTCTTGCCCGCTTTGAGCTTGATGGCGACGAAGATCGCCTCGTTGATGGCGATGGCGTAGTTCTCGGCCTGCGCGCCGCGGACGGTGTAGGAGTTGAGGCCGATGACCTCGCCCTGTTTGTTGAAGAGCGGACCGCCGCTGTTGCCGGGGTTAATCGGGGAGGTGTGCTGGATAAGGTCGGTCTGGCCGCTATCGGGGAAACTCGCGCGAGTCCGGCTGGCGATGCCTTCCGTGACGACGAGACCGGAGCCAGTGGTTTGACCAGCCGTGCCGGGGAAGCCGACGGCGACGACGGGCGTCCCGCCTTCGACCTTGTCGCTGTCGCCGATCTTGACGGGCTTGAAGCCGCCTCGCTCGATCGAGAGCAGGGCAACGTCGTCGCAGGCGCTGAGGGCGATGACTTTGGCCGGGTAGGTGCGGCCCTTCTCGTTCGGGTCGGAGACTTTGATTGTGACGGCGCCGATGACGACGTGCGCATTGGTGAGGATCTGTTTGTCATTCTCCCAGACGATGCCGGTGCCGCCGCCGTCGCCGTCCGCATAGCTCGTGATGATCTCGACAATAGAGGGCTTATTGGTGTTGACGATCTCTTGGAGGGTCGGGGTCTTGCCAGTTGGCGCAGCGGTTCCCGCGGCTGAGGCTGACGCGGAAGCGGTCGAGGTTGACGGGTCGTCGTCATCGTCGCCCCCACCGCAGGCGGCGGCGCCGAAGGGGATGAGAAGGGTCGCGGAAAGCAGCAGAAGTGACCTTGAGCGCACGTTCGGCCTCCGGTGGAAGGGCGGCCGTCGTGGGCCGCTCTCTGCGCACGAATCTAACACTCGCCGGGATAGCGTGTCGATTGCAATACGTCCGGGGTGTCAGCTCGGATGGATCATGTCGCCATCGCCATCAGTTCGGCGGCGAGCTCGCGACCAAGGCCGGCGGCGGCCTCGGCTGGCCCAGCGTTCTTGGCGCGGCGCACCACGCCATCCGGAGCGACCATGCCGTGCAACTTCAGGGTGCTGCCGAAATGCTCGGCATAGGCGGCTGCGGGGAAGCGGCAGCCGGCGCCGAGCGCCGCCAGGAAGGCCCGTTCAGCGGAGACGGACTGGCCGAGGACGGGGTCGTGGATGCTGGCCGCGAGGCGGCGCGTCGCCGTATCGGCGGCACGGCACTCGACCGCGAGCGCTCCTTGCGCTGGCGCTGGGAGGAGGTCGTAGACCGAGAACGTCTCGGCGGCGCGTTCTTCCAGGCCGAGCCGGCGCAGGCCCGCCAGGGCAACGCAGGCCGCGTCGTACTCGCCCTCTTCGACCTTGCGCAGGCGCGTTTCGACGTTGCCGCGGATGGGCCGGATCTCGAGGTCCGGCCGGATGGCGCGAAGCTGGACCTCCCGGCGGGGGCTGCCCGTGCCGACGACCGCGCCGCGCGGCAGCTCCGCGAGCGGGCGCCCAGAGCGCGAAACGAGGGCGTCGCGCGCGTCGTCGCGAAGCGGGACCGCGGCGATGACGAGTCCGGCGGCGCGCTCGGTCGGCAGATCCTTGTAACTGTGGACGGCGAGGTCGACTTCGTCGCGCTGCAGGGCCTCCTGGATGGCCGTCGTAAACCAGCCCGTGCCGGCTGGGACGTCTGATTGGTCGCGGTCGCCTGTCGTGGAGATGGTAACGATTTCGACATCGAGGGCGGGATGAGCGGCGCGAAGGCGGTCGACGATCAGCGCGGTCTGGGCGAGTGCGAGGCGGCTTCCGCGCGTGCCGATGCGGAGGGTGGTCACGACGGCGCGCCGCTAGCGGCTTCGTGCAGCGCTTCATGCAGCGCGCGCGCGGTGGCGTCGATTTCCGCTTCGGTATGGGCCGCGGAGACGAACCAGACTTCGTATTGCGAAGGCGGCAGCATCACGCCGCGCGCGAGCATGGCGCGGTGAAATCGGGCGAAGGCGGCCGTATCGCTCTCCTTCGCTTCGGCGAAGTCGCGGGGCGGTTCCGGCCGGAAGAAGAGGGTGAGAAGCGACCCGGCGCGCACGATCGAGGCCGGCGCGCCGCTGCGCTTGATCGCGGCGCGGGCGGCGTTTTCGAGGTGAGCCGCGAGTTGATCGAGACGGGCGTAGGCGCGGCCGTCCGCCAGGGCATCGAGCGCTGCGGTCCCCGCGGCCATGACGAGCGGGTTGCCCGAGAGCGTGCCGGCCTGATACACAGGCCCAGCTGGCGCGAGCAGGTCCATCAGCGCAGCCTTACCGCCGAGCGCTCCAACGGGAAGACCGCCGCCGATGACCTTGCCGAGACAGACCAGGCCGGCGTCCGGCAGCAATCCGGAAAGGCCGTAGCGCAGCCGGAAGCCGGTGATCACTTCGTCGGCGATTAGGACGGCGCCGCTGGCCGAGCAGAGTTCTTGGAGCGCGGTCAGGAACGCCGGCTCGGGCGGCACGAGCCCCATGTTGCCGGCGACGGGCTCCACGATGACGGCGGCGGTCGTTGCGCCGGCCGACTCAAACCAGGCGTGGAGGGCGCGAGCATCGTTGTAGGGGAGCACGGCGGTCTTCGCCGCGATCGCCTCTGGGACGCCCGCTGAGTCGCTGAGCCCCATCGTGGCGACGCCGCTCCCCGCCTTGACGAGCAGCCCGTCGCTGTGGCCGTGATAGCAGCCGTCGAATTTGACGACGACGTCTCGGCCGGTGGCGGCGCGGGCGATGCGGATCGCCGTCATCGTCGCCTCGGTGCCGGAGTTGACGAAGCGGATGCGTTCGAGACCAGCGGCGTCGACTACGCGCTGACCGAGTTCGACTTCGCCCGGCGTCAGCGCGCCGAACGCGGTCCCCTCGCCGGCGGCGCGGCGGATTGCCTCGACGACGGCCGGATAGGCGTGGCCGAGGATGAGCGGCCCGAATGCGCCAACGTAGTCGACGTACCGGCGGCCGTCGGCGTCGTAGACGTGCGCGCCCTCGCCGCGTACGAGCGGGACGGGTGTCCCGCCGACGGAGCGGAAGGAACGCACTGGGCTGTTGACGGCCCCTGGGAAGAGAGCGGTAGCGCGCTCCCGAATCGCGTCGTTGTTCATGATCGGCGGCTCCTGGCGGCGAGGTACGCCTCGCGAAATGGGTTTCCCGGTTGGTCGAATGCGCCCAACGGCACGCTCGGGGACGCGCCGGCAGCCACGGGAGGATTGGCCTGCCAAAGCGTCGCTTCGCGGCAGAGCGCCACGAGCATGCTACACGCCTCGGGACAGGGGATCTGGCCGAGGCCGGCCAGGCGGCCGGCCCAGACAGGCGCCCGAACGCAGGCGCCGCAGAGGACAGCGGTGGCGAGTTGCCGCCCGGCTGCGTCAAGCTGCGCCGCGACCTCGTAGCGGCCCGACTGGCGGGCGAGCACCGCCTCCAGCCCCGCGACGTGGAGCCGCCCCTCACCGTATGCCGCGAGGTGTTCGAGCGCGAGCGGATACACCGTTTCGACGACGGTATCGGCCTCGGTTAGGGTCACGCAACGAACCTGCCATCCGCCCGGCAGTCCCCGCAAGCCCGAGAGCGGGCGATAGCGCCCAAGGCGATCGAGGCGGCAGTGTTGGCGGACAGCGTCGGCGTCAGCTGGGAGTTCGATGGGCGATCCTCCTCCCGGCGGCCCGTCGATGACGACCGTGTCCAGTCCGTAGGTGAGCCGGAGTTCGCCGATCATGACCTCCAACGGAGCTTCAGGCACGGTCATAGCGGCCCATTTTGGAGCAAGTTCGCCAGCGCCGCCGCGAGGCCGGGGTGCGTGCCGACGGGCGGCGTGACCTGCACCGAGATGCCCGCTCGGGCGAGGTCAGCGGGGACGGTCGTCCCCGTATGCCAGCCTTCGCTCATGAAGTAGGGGACGACGACGACCGGCCCTGGGAGTCCGCGAAGAACATCCGCGATGTCCGGCGCTTGGTCGATAAAGGCCGGGACTACGTGGGCGAAGCACACCGTCTCCGCGACAGTTTGCGCGACCCTGGTGAGGTTGGCGGCCGCCCCGCCGTGACGTTCCGTGCCGTGGCCAAGGAGGACGACCGTGGTGGCTTCGCCCGCCCCCGCTTCCCGCGCGCGTGCGGCCGCCATGTGGGCGAGCGGCGGTTCGCACCCGAGCGCCCCCAAGACGCGCACACCCGGAGCTTCGCCCGGACGGGCCGCGATGGCCGGCGCCAACTCTCGCGGCAGCACGACCTTGGTGAAATAGCCGGGCGCCATAAAGAGCGGGACGACGGTCACGGCGTGGTGCTCCAGGCCGTCGAGGGCGCGCGCGAACGACGGCTCCTCTTTCCAGAACGCTGCCCGCACGACATCGAACTCCCCGAGCGAGCGCACCCCATCGGCGAGCCCCCAGGCCGTGGCGCTCGAATGCGCGTCCAGGTGGGAGCCGTGGGCCGCGAGGATCAGGGCATGTTTCACTGCCGCCCTCCTGCGAGGCGATCGCGACGGCGCTCGTCGCGCTTCTCCCGTTCCTCCCGTGCGAGCCAGACGAGCCTGCCCCAGGCCGGCCCGAGGGTGGTCACGATGCGCTCCCGGATTTCACGGGCGAGCGTGGGCGAGGCGCCGCCAGTGCTTACGGCGAGAGTAAGGTCGCCGTCGCGGAGGGCGGCCGGTGTGAAGAAGGTCGATTCTTCCTGGGCGTCGGCGACCACCACCGGGATATGCCGCGCCCGCGCAAGGCGGCCCACCTCGGCGTTGACCTCGCGGTTGCCGGTGCACGCGAAGACGAGGGCGAAATCGCGTAGGCGCAGGTGCTCTTCCTGGAAAGGGGCTGCGATGACCGTTACGAAGGGCTGGAGGCTGATCGCCTGGTCCACTTCCGGGGCGACGACAACCACCTCGAACTCGCCCTCGCACAGGTTCCGCACCTTCCGCGCCGCGACCGCGCCGCCACCGACGACGAGGGCAGGGCCGGCCGATGGCAGGAGTTCGACGATGAAGCTCATACGAGTGCCTCACGGGTCGCGTCGAGGAGGCCGGAGGTCGTGGCCGCGCGCGCTTCGGAGTCGACGCGGCCGAAGGTTTCGAGCACGGCGCGGCTGGTCAGCGGCCCGATGCTGATGAGCCTGCTGGCGGCCGGGAGCGCGCACTCGCCGAGGGCCACTTGGAGCGCCGAGACGGCCGACGGGCTGGCGAAGATGACGGCGTCGGCCTGGCGGACTTCGTCGACGATATGGGCGGGCAGCGACAAGGCCACGGTCTCATAGACGGTTGCCCGTTCGAGGTGTGCCTTACGCGCACGCAGGGCATCGACGAGCCGGTTGTCGGTGAGGTTGCCGCAGGGAAGCAGGACGCGGGCGCCGGAGACGCGCGGCAACTCCGCGCCGAGCGCTTCCGCCGTCGCGCGCGAGGGGACGAAGTCGGCGATGACGCCCCGAACCTTCAGCGCCGCCGCCGTGGCGGGGCCGATCGCGGCAACCGATGTTGTGCTGAGCGAACGCGCGTCCTTACCAGCGGCTTCGAGGGCGCGGAAGAAGCCTTCGACGCCGTTGGCGCTCGCGAAGACGAGCCAGTCCCAGCGAGACGACACGCGCTCGTCGGTCGTGAGGCCTTCCGTAACGAAGCGGGCGCCGATGACGGGCGCT
>CAMAUF010000148.1 GCA_945861295.1 bacterium
TGGCCCGGGCTTCGTCAGCGCGCTCCGTAACGAGTGCGGCTTCGAGGCCGCCGGCAAGCGCGTGCTGCTCTTGGGCGCGGGCGGCGGGGCGCGGGGCATCGCCTTCGCCCTCGCGGAGGCTCGCGCCAACGCAATCGCCATCACGAACCGCTCGCCGGGCCGAGCCGCCCGTCTCGCGGGCGACGTCGCCGCGGCCTCGGCGCGGGACGTGTTCGCCGTGGCGGCCGACGACCCCGCCGGCGCGTTCGACCTCGTCGTCAACTGCACCTCCGTCGGCATGAGCGGCGGCCCGGCCCCCGAGGCGCTTCCCTGCGGCCCGGAGCGCTTCCAGGCTGGCGCGCTGGCGGTCGATATCGTCTATGCGCCCGAAGAGACGCCGTTCCTCGTGGCGGCGCGGGCAGCGGGCATGCGGACCCTTGGCGGGCTGCCGATGCTGATTTACCAGGGCGCACTGGCCTTCGAACTGTGGACCGGCGTGCACGCTCCCGTCGATGTCATGTTCGAAGCCGCTCGCAAGGCCCTCCGCGAGCGCGCCCGGGTCGAGGGGGCACGATGATCGTCGTCGGCGCCGTGGTCGTTCTCGGGATGTTTCTCCTCTTCGGCTGGATCATCGCGACCGAGATGTTCCAGCACCGGGTTTGGCGGCGGCGCGTGGAGGAAGGCGACGTCGAGATCGTCCAGGCGCTCATCGAGGAGGCCTTCGGCGTCTGGCGTCATGCGCGGGCGCCGAGGGACCTGCCGACGCACCTTTGGTCCGGCGTCCAAGGGGCGCAGTTGGTCGCGGTCACGGCCGACTCGGCGACGCTTTCGGCGGCGGCCGAGCCCGCATTCCGCACTGAAGACGCGCGCCGCGTGCAGGTCAGCACGGCTTTGGACGAAGCGATGGCCCTCGCCGTCCGGCTCGTGGACATGATGCTGTACGATGTGCCGAACATCCGGCTCGCCAGCGTGCGCGTCGATCTCTTCGCGACCTTCACCGAACCGGACGGGGCCGCCATGCAAAAGCCAATCCTTTCTACCATTGCGACCCGGGCCGCCTCGGAAGAGGTCGCGTGGGACGCGCTCACGCCCGCCGAGATCCTCGAGCGCTTCGACAGCCGTTTCACAGTTGGCTCGAACGGGCAGGGCCTGCCGATCGACCTCGACCCTGTGGAGGGCGAACTCATGCGGGATTCGACGTCGCTTCTTCCAGCGGGGTCCGCCTGATGGGTCATTTCCGCTTTCTCACGGCCGGGGAGAGCCACGGGGTCGGCCTCACGATGATCGTCGAGGGCCTCCCGGCCGGGCTGCCGCTCAGCGAAGCTGACATCGCCGTCGACATGGGGCGGCGCCAGGGAGGCTATGGTCGCGGTGGCCGCATGAAGATGGAGGCCGACCAAGCGCGCGTGACCTCCGGCGTTCGGCATGGACGGACCTTGGGTTCGCCGATCGCCCTTTGGATCGAGAACCAGGTGCACGGCAAGGACGGGCCCGATTGGCCCCGCCTGATGGCCCTGGAAGCGGTGGAGGGGCCGGTTGAGCGCGTCACGCGCCTGCGGCCGGGCCACGCCGACTTGCCAGGCGCGATCAAGTACGGCTTTGACGATGTCCGCGATGTCCTGGAACGGGCCAGTGCCCGCGAGACGGCCGCGCGAGTCGCGGTCGGTGGCATTGCCAAACGTCTCCTCGCCGAGTTCGGCGTGACCTTCGGCAGCCACACCGTTTCGATCGGCGGCGTTGTCGCCGGCGTGATCGACGAGGTCGATTGGGCCGCCGTGGAGGCCGACCGTGTCCGTTGCGCCGACCCAGTCGCGAGCGCGGCGATGATAGAAGCGATCGACGCCGCCAAACATGAGGGTGACACCGTCGGCGGCGAAGTCGAAGTGCGCGTCGCCGGCCTGCCGATGGGCCTGGGCAGTTACGTCCACTGGGACCGCAAGCTCGACGGGCGCATCGCCCAGGCGATATGCAGCATCAACGCCTTCAAGGGTGTCGGCTTCGGCGGCGGCCTCGCCAACGTTGCCCGGCGTGGCTCCCAGGTACACGACGTCATTTTGCCGCGGGACCAGTGGGCGTCCGGCCGCGCATGGCAACATAAGACCAACAATCACGGCGGGATCGAAGGCGGGATCTCGACGGGCGAGACGCTCGTCGTCCGCTGCGCCGTCAAGCCCATCCCGACCCTGGCCCACCCGCTACCGTCCGTCGACCTCGATACGGGCGAAGAGGTGGCGGCGCATTACGAACGCAGCGATGTTTGCGTCGTCCCCGCGGCTGGCGTCGTCGCCGAAGCCATGGTCGCGATCGTGCTGGCCGACGCTTGGCTCGAGAAGTTCGGCGGCGACACCCTCGCGGAAATCCGGGCGAACCACGACCACTACCTCACGACCATCGGCCCGCGGGCGCTGGAGTAGGCCATGGCGGTCGAGCGCGTCTTTCTGATCGGACTCTCAGGATCGGGCAAGTCGACCGCCGGGAAGCTCGCGGCCGAACGTTTGGGCTGGGCCTTCGCCGACAGCGACCGGCTGATCGAAGAGCGTGAAGGCCGCACCATCCCCGAGATCTTCGGCGCCGACGGCGAAGCCGCCTTCCGTAGGTTGGAGGCGGCCGTGCTTGCCGAACTCGTCCACGAACGCCGGATTGTCATCGCCACGGGCGGCGGCGCGCCCACCGACCGGCGCAGCCAGGCCGCTCTGGCCGAGGGCCTCATCGTCTGGCTCGACGTCACGCCCGAGCATGCCGCCCGCCGGCTCCTGGCGGCTGGCAACGAGGACAGGCCACTGCTCCAGGACGAGCGCGGCCTGCGGCTCGACGTGGTGGGTCTCGCCGCCAAGCTCCATTTGATGCGCCAGGCCCGTCTCGGCGCCTACGAGCGCTCTGATCGCGTGGTCGCGGTCGATTACTACCCTCCCGACGGCGTCGCTGAGCGAATCGTCGAGCTGGTCCTCGCCACGCCTGCGGCTTCCCCGGCCCGGTTCGACCCCCCAGACGCCGCTTCCACGGTCAAAGTCCGTACCAAGTCCGCCACTCGGGAATACGAGATCGTCGTCCAAGCGGGCGGCCTCGCCCGGGCGGGCGAGGTCTGCCGGCGCCTCGGACTCAAGGGGCGTGCGTTCCTCCTCTCGGATTCTGGCGTCGCGCCGTTGTATGGCGGGCCGGCCCGAGCGAGCCTCGAAGCCGCGGGCTTTGTCGTGATGGAGCACACGTTCGCGGCCGGCGAAGCACAGAAGAACCTCGCGACGGTCGAAGCCGTCTACGACTGGCTGCTCGCGCAACGGGTCGAACGCTCCGATTTCCTCGTCTGCCTGGGCGGCGGCGTCGTGACCGACCTGGGCGGCTACGTTGCGGCGACGGTCTTGCGGGGCATCGACTTCGTCCACATCCCCACCACCCTGCTCGGCATGGTGGATGCCGCAGTCGGAGGCAAGACTGGCGTCGACCACCCGCGCGGCAAGAACCTCGTCGGCGCGTTTGCGCAACCCCGAGCTGTCATCGTTGACCCGGACGTCCTGCGTTCGCTGGACCGGCGCCTGCGGGTCGAAGGCCTCGCCGAGCTGCTCAAACATGGCCTCATCCTCGATGCCGGGCTCTGGCGGGAGCTTGAGACCATCGCCGGCGATGTGGCGGCGGCATCGACGCCGCACTTCATCGCCCGCAGCGTCGCCATCAAGGCCGCGGTGGTCTCCGAGGACGAGCGCGAGGCGGACCTGCGCGCGCTCCTCAATTACGGACACACGGTCGGACACGCGATCGAATCGGTCGCGGGCTACGGGGTGTACCTCCACGGCGAAGCCGTCGCGATCGGGATGCGCGCGGCTGGATTGATCTCGGTCGGCATTGGCCTCCTCAGCCCGGACGAGTTCGACCGCCAGCAGCGCGTCCTCACGGCCTACGGCTTGCCGGAACGCGCGACGGACCTCGACGCCGGCCTCGTCTTGGAAGCGACCAAGTCTGACAAGAAGGTGCGCGGCGGCAGCGTCCGCTGGGTGTTGCTGGAGCGCATTGGCGAGGCGGTCGTCCGCGCCGATGTGCCCGCAGGGCTGGTCCAGGAAGCGATTCAGGCTGTGATGGCGTGACCTTCCGGTTCGAGTTGCTGACGGAGCCAGCCTCGCCGGTCGCGCCGCGGGCGGGGCGGCTGACGACGAACCATGGCACGGTCGAGACGCCGGTCTTCATGCCCGTTGGCACGCTGGCGACCGTCAAGGCGCTGCTCCCGGATGAGGTCCGGGCCACTGGCGCACAGATCCTGCTGGTCAACGCTTATCACCTGTACCTCAGGCCCGGCCACGAGCTGGTCCAGAGTCTCGGCGGTGTCCACCAGTTCATGGACTGGCATGGCCCGATCCTGAGCGATAGCGGTGGCTTCCAGGTCTTTAGTCTCGCCCGGCTGCGGAAAGTCGACGAACGCGGCGTCCGCTTCCGGTCGCATCACGACGGCAGCGAACATCTCTATACCCCGGAGACCGCGATGGCCGTCCAGCGCGCGCTCGGAGTCGACATCGCCATGCCCCTGGACCATGTCGTCCCCGGCGACGCGGATGAGAAGGCCGCCCGCGAGGCAGCCGAGCGCACCGTCCGCTGGTACGAACGGTCGCGGGCCGCCGCGGACGGGCTGCCGGCCTTCGCCATCGTGCAGGGCGCCACGTCGCACGCCGTCCGGCGTTGGCATGCCCGAACCCTGGCGGGCCTCGACGCTCCCGGCTACAGCATCGGCGGTCTCTCCGTCGGCGAATCGAAAGAAGCAATGTGGGCGATGGCCGAGGTGGTCAACGCCGAACTCCCAATCGGCAAGCCGCGGTACCTGATGGGAGTCGGCAGCCCGGAGGACCTCGTCGAAGGCGTGGCGCGAGGGATCGACATGTTCGATTGCGTCCTGCCGACCCGCTTGGGCAGAAATGGCGCGCTCTTCACCAGCGAGGGCCGCGTCAACATCCGCAACGCGCGGTTCGCGCGTGAGTCAGGGCCGGTGGAACAGGGGTGCGATTGCCTTGCCTGCGGGCGCTTCAGCGCGGCGTACCTTCATCACCTGTTCCGGAATAGGGAGCTGCTGGGCTACCGGCTGGCGACGATTCACAACGTCCGTTTCCTCGTGCGGATGATGGAGGAGACCCGGACCGCGATCGTCGCGGGCCGGTTTCGGGAGTTCACCGACACGTTCCTGGGGCGGTATAGGGGGACGGATCCTGGGGAGCGAGAGCGTCAGCGACGGCTCTGGGAGGCTTCCACTGGCCGAGATTTGTGAAGATCGGCCAGGGACGGGCCTAGGTGGTTGACAACCTCCGGAAATCGCGCTAGTGTTCTCATTCGTGGCCTGAAAAGGTCCGGCGCACTTTAACAACTGGATAGCGGACAAAAGAGAACGTTGGGAACCCGTGTATAGGGAAACAACCAACGCGCAAGCGTTGGGAAGCAACCTTTTTTTCGGAGAGTTTGATCCTGGCTCAGGACAAACGCTGGCGGCGTGTATTAGGCATGCAAGTCGCACGGACCTTCGGGTCAGTGGCGGACGGGTGAGTAACACGTGGGTAACCTGCCTCGAAGTGGGGAATAACTCGTCGAAAGGCGAGCTAATACCGCATATTACTCTCGATGAGAATTCGAGAAGTAAAAGTAGCAATGCGCTTTGAGAGGGGCCCGCGGCCGATTAGCTTGTTGGTGGGGTAATGGCCTACCAAGGCGACGATCGGTAGCTGGTCTGAGAGGATGGTCAGCCACACGGGGACTGAGATACGGCCCCGACTCCTACGGGAGGCAGCAGCTAAGAATCTTGCGCAATGGGCGAAAGCCTGACGCAGCAACGCCGCGTGGGGGACGAAGGCCCTCGGGTCGTAAACCCCTTTTGTGAAGGAAGAAGATCTGACGGTACTTCACGAATAAGCCACGGCTAACTACGTGCCAGCAGCCGCGGTAATACGTAGGTGGCGAGCGTTGTCCGGATTTATTGGGCGTAAAGAGCCCGCAGGCGGTTTGGCAAGTTTTAGGTGAAATCTCCCGGCTTAACTGGGAGGGTGCCTAGAAAACTGCCAGACTAGAGGCAGGGAGAGGGATGTGGAATTCCCGGTGTAGTGGTGGAATGCGTAGATATCGGGAAGAACACCAGTGGCGAAAGCGGCATCCTGGCATTGAACTGACGCTCATGTGCGAAAGCGTGGGTAGCGAACGGGATTAG
>CAMAUF010000149.1 GCA_945861295.1 bacterium
CAATCGCGCGCGCGCGCGATCGCTGAAGGCGTGCTCGCGCCCCGATCCGCCGAGGCGGACAGGACCGCCACCTTTCCGCGCGAACAACTGCGCGCCCTGCGCGACGAAGGCTTTTTCGGGCTTCGGGCCGAGCCAGAACACGGCGGCAGCGGTCAGGGACTGCTCACGACCTGCCTGGTCACCGAGACGCTCGCCGCCGCCTGTCCGTCGACCGCGCTGATCTACAAAATGCACATCGAGAGCACCGAGATCGTCGCTCGCGTGCCGACGGACGACCAGGCGCGCGAGTTTACGCCGCGAATAGCGTCGGGCGAGTGGCTCAGCACGGTCGCCGGGAGCGAGGGCGGCCACCAGGGCGGGGCCTGGGCGGGCGCGCCCAAGGCCGCCGTGCGTCCCGTCGATGGCGGCTTCGCGATCGAAGGCGTGCGAAAGGCCTTCGTCACGGCGGCCGGCATCGCGGATTGCTACCTCTTCATGGCGACCTTGCGCGAGGAAGGCAAGCCGCCGGCCCCGTTGATGTTCCACATCAAAGCCGATGACCTCGCCTGGACGATCGACGAGCCCTGGGATGGCCTCGGCATGCGCGCGAACGGCAGTTCGCCGATGACCTTCAACGGCTTCGTGCCGGCGGCGCGGAGGCTCAACCCCGAAAACAAGCCGGTCGATTTCTTCTCGGTCGCCGTCGGCACGTATGCGGCGACGTACCTTGGGATCGCCGCCGGGTGTTACGAACTGCTGCAAAAGTACGTGGCCGAAACCACGCTGGCCGACGGCCGCCGCATGCCAGAAGTCGAAACGATCGCGAACCGCGTGGCCAAGGCGAAGGTGGAGCTTGAGCGCAGCCGGGCGCTGCTCTATTCGGCGGCCTCGGCTTGGGACGCGGGACGTGTGAAGGGGCCACAAGCGCTGTTCGAGGCGAAGGTCGCCGCCGATGAACTCGCCACCTTCGTCACCGGCGAGGCGATGACCTTGGGCGGAGGCTCGGCGTATGCGAAGCGCCTGCCCTTCGAACGCTACTTCCGGGATGCGCGGGCCGGGATGGTGATGGGCATCGCCCACGACATCGCGCTGCTCAACGTCGCCCGGTCGATCTTCCCGAAGCCGAAGGAGGCGGGCCGGTGACCGATCGTGCCGGCTCCGAACGACGTTGCTACGGAGCGTGACATCCCTCCGCTCCGTGTTTGGCGCGGCTCTGATGTGGCGAGCTCGCGAAGCGATCAGAGCCCGCGAGCGACAACGACGTGAGGGATCTCGGCTGCGAACGAGTTTGTCGCGAAGCGCTCCATCCCTCCGCTCCATGTCTGTCGCGGCTCTGAGGAAAATCCAGCGCGCTGAGAGAACAGGTTCGCGCTATACTAAGTATCTGCCGTGTTCATCTTTGACCTTCAAGTATCGAACTACCGCAATTACGCCCACGCGGCGGTCCGGCTCGGCCGCGGCGTAAATCTGTTCGTGGGCGACAACGCCCAGGGCAAGAGCAACCTGCTCGAAGCCGTGTACCTGCTTTCAACCCTGCGTTCGAGCCGCGCCAGCTCCGATGCCGACCTCGTCCGCCGGGATATCCTCCAGACCGAGTTCCCGGTCGCGCGGCTCACCTGCCAGGTGGAACGGTCGGCTGGCAATCTCCAGCTCGAAGTCGCCGTCGTGGGCCGCACCACGGACCCCTCTCACCGCGCCGGCAAGCGCGTGCGCGTCAACGGCATTGCCAAGCGCGCGTCCGAGGCGGTCGGTCAGCTCGCGGCCGTCCTGTTTACGACGCTGGACATCGACATCGTCGCGGGGCCGCCCCTACTCCGACGACGGTACCTGGACATGATGATCTCCCAGGTCGACCGCGGCTACCTCCGTGCCATGCAGAAGTACGCGCGGGTGCTCGTCCAGCGCAACGGGCTGCTCAAACGCATCCAAGAAGGCGCGGCGGCCGCCACCGAGCTCGCCTTTTGGGACCAAGAACTGGCCCACGCCGGGGGCATCATTATGCACGCGCGAGCGGAGGCGCTGGGGCAGTTGATCCTGCAGACGGGCATCCACATGGAGCGCCTGACGGATGGCCAGGAGTCCGTTGGGTTGACCTACAAGCCGGCCCTCGGCGGCCTCGACGAAGCGGACTGCCCCATTGACGACACCGAATGGACGGCGCGAACCCTTCGCGCCTTCCATGACCTCCGCCGTCGCGAGATCAGCGCCGGGACAACGTTGGTTGGCCCGCATCGGGACGACATCGTGATCGAGATCAATGGCATGGCGGCCGGCGGGTTCGCCTCACGCGCCCAGCAGCGGACGGCGGCGCTCTCGCTTCGCTTGGCGGAAGCGGCCTACCTCCGGCGTGCCCTCGGCGATGACCCCGTCGTGCTGCTCGACGATGTCCTCAGCGAGCTCGACGTGCGCCGGAGGCGCGGCGTGCTCGACTACGTTGACAACTTCCAGCAGACGCTGGTGACGACCGCCGAACCCGACCGCGTCCGCGATATCATGACCAAGGCCGCCGGGCGCTTCATGGTCCGCGGCGGCACCTTGACGCCGTTCGAGGGAGGCTAGCCATTCGCAGGCGAAGCAGCGTGGCCGGGATCGCCGTTGTCGTCGGGTCGGTCGCCTTTCTTGGCGCCCTCCTCCTCCTCCTCTTCGGTCTCACGAATCTGAGCGCCGACCACGACCAGCGGCTGTTCCAACTGAACGCGACCGTGGGGTCGGCCATCGTCCTGGCTGGGCTCGGTGGTTTCCTCGCCTATCAGGGGGCGTCAGCGCTGGGCGGCCAGAGTTCCAAGCCCTTCGTCGTCCGGCGGGCCTGGCTGATCCTGCCGGCCTTCCCCGTCGCCGTCTTGCTCGGCCAGCTCTTGGCCCAGAATTCGGAGAGTTGCAGCTGGCTCTTCCCGATTGTGAACGTCGCGATGGTCAGCATCCCGTCGCTGTTCATAGCGGCGCTGGCCGCCAACCGGTACCAGCGCAACCATCCGCTCGCTTGGCCGGTCAGTTGGCGCGAATGGACCAGCGGGTTCATCTACGGCGCTGTCGGCGCCACGATGGTCGCTGGCGTCATCAACACCGCCTACCTGCTTGTCGCCAGCGCTGTGCTGGTCCAGACCAAGGGCGATGGCGACGTCTTTCCCCTGGAGGACGCTCTCCGGACACTGCCACGCGGCTGGGGGATCTTCCTCGACCTCAGCACGATCTCGCTTGTCGCACCGCTGAATGAAGAGTTCTGGAAAGGCATGTTGGTGGCGTTCTTCTTCTTCCGAAAGGGCGGGGCGGCGCGCTGCTTCCTCTGGGGCATCCTGGCGGGGACGGGATTCAACCTCTTCGAGACGTTCGGCAACAGCCTCGCGCTCGTCAACCCAGACCAGCTCGCCGAGAATACGATCGGCCGTGACTGGTGGATCTTCGCGAGCGCCCGCGCCGGCACGGCTGCCATGCATGGGCTCGCGACCGGGCTCGCCGCGCTCGGCTTCTATGGCCTCCTGCGCCAACGGCCCGCCTACCTCATCGGCTACCCCGCGGGCGTCCTGCTCCATGGCACCTGGAACTTCCTCGTGTATGCCATCGTCGGCGATGCCTTTTTTAGCGGCGCCGGGCCCGACACGTTGACGCTCGATGTGCTCGGGATCGCCGGCCTCGCGCTGGTCTTTGCGGGCTCGCTTGTGATGATGTGGCTGCTCAGCGGGGCCTTGCGCGATGAAGCCCCTGCCCCGATCTACCAGCTCATCGGCATGCGGCCGCGCGCCGAACTGCCGCCGGAGTCGCGCTTCCGCTGGCCCCAATACGGCCGCTGGGGATGAGCGGCGTAGTCCAACCGCCGCGTGACGACAACTCCCACGCGCGTGCGTACACTCTGGTCATCAACTCGGAGGGGTTCGCGAAGTGCTCCATACGGTGTATCACCATGGCATTAGCGTCCGCGACTTGGCGGCCTGGCGCGACGCGATCGCTGTGCTCGGTTTCACGGCGATTGAGCCCGGCGCTCAAACACCGCGCCATTACCGCAACGTCGAGGGCGACCAGATTGGCCGGTACATCGCCTGGTGGCTTGGCGACGAAATCCGGACGCATTTCATCGAAAATCCGGCGACGGGCCAACAGATCGACCTCGTCGAGATTGCCTCGCGGTCCCTCCGCCCACGCCGGACCGACGCCCCGCTGGAGGGAGACACCACGATCGGCGTGCCAGTCGACGACCCGGCTGCCGCGTATGAGGCGATGCGGGCCGCGGCGCCGGACCTCGCCTTTGGCGAAGCGGTCGACGCAGGCGAAGACGGGGTCGGCTTCACGGTCGAGGGGCAGCGCATGGTGCTGATGCCAGAAGGATCGCCGTGGACGCGTGTCCACTACGGCGCCGCAGGCTGGCCGAAGGCGCGGGACTTCTATACAGGCGTCCTGGGGTTCGCTCTGCGGCCCCAGTCCTCCGAGACGGGCGCCGCCCGATTCCTCATCGAGGATTGCGGCGGGCGGGTCGAAGTCGAAGTGTCGGAAGCGACCGCTTGCCCCGGAGAGGGGGATGGAAAAATGTACCTGGGCGGGAACCACTTCCGGCTACTGAACCCGGACTGGGAGGGCATCGAATCGCGGCTGACGCAAAGCGGCCTCGGAAGTTGGCTTTGGCAGCCCAGAAACGGCTTCGCCCAGATCTTCGGGCCGAGCGGCGAGTCGATCGAACTGCAAAGCGCCGAGTAGGTCGCGGCGCGCCGTTGACAAGCCTGCCCGTATCCCCTTGGATGGCCGGATGGAATGGGTCCCGATGAGCGCACTGCTGCTGGCCCGAGCCCGTGACTCGGAGTCGCGGCAGCCGATCATTGACGCGGCAGGCCTCCTCGGCTTCGAGGTCGTCTCTGAACGGCCCGCGACACTCGCATTGCGGCTGCCGCTCGACCGCTTCGGCGCCCTCTTCGGCCGCGAACCGGCGCGAACGCCAGCCCAGCCGCGGCCGGGCGACACCTATTCGCCGCCCGGCTTCGCGCCTCAGGAGTTGCCCGTCCCACCGGAACTCGCGGCTTGGCTCGAAGCGATCGGCGTCGATGCCCCAGACATCCGCCTCGCCCGCGGCGTCTACCACTGACCGTCCGCCGCGATACTCGGCTTACCCGAGCCGCTCCATGTTGAGCACCTGGCGATCACCGCTCTCCGTGATCGCCTGCATGCGCCCGAACCAGGCCGCGAATTGCGGTTCCGAGTACATCGAGGTGTCCTGCAAGAAGGCGGCGTAGTCCGCCATGTTGGCGAAGTCGCTCTCCAGGATGACGCTGAACATCGGCCCGGTCGCGTCGGTGTAGAGACGGGCGCCGGTGACCCCGGATTGGGCCAGGCGCGCATACTGTTCTTTGAAGAGGGCCACGAGTTCGTCGCCGTGGCCGTATTTCGCCCGAAAGCTCAGTCGCTCCGTGATCATCTCCGTCACCTCGTAGGAAGGTCTCGATCGATTGTAGGCCCGGCGTCAAGCCCTGATTAGAGCCCGAAGACGCGGGCCGCGTTGCCGCCGGCGATCAGCCGCGCGTCGGCCTCCGGCATCGCGTCGAAGATCGCTTTCACGGCGCTGCGCGAATAGCCGAGCGTGCTCTCGTTGTGCGGGTAGTCCGAAGACCACATCGCCCGATCGGCGCCGATGCGGTGGATCATCTCCAGCCCCGCCGGGTCGACCATGAAGGTCGCATAGCAGTTGTTGAACCAGTAGTGGCTCGGCAGGTGCGCCAGCTTTGGCCGTACATGGCTCGGGAACGATTCGTAGATCATGTCCGCTTCTTGGAGCGCGCCGGGGACCCAATGCAGGCCGCTTTCGACGAAGATCACTTGCAGCCCCGGGTTGCGGTCGAAGACGCCGCCGAAGGTCAGCGTCGACCAGACGTTGCGCATGCCGCCCATCTGGTTCATGACGAAGATGCCAGCGGCGCCGCGCGGCGAAGTCGACGGGTTGAAGGGCCGCTCGCCGATGTGAAAGCAGAGCGGCAGGCCGGACTCTTCGATCGCCGCCCAGAACGGCTCCATGCGCTCGCCGTGGTAGTCGATGCGCTCGCCATCGGCGAACTTGCCGGGCTGGATCGGGATCATCATCGTCTTGAAGCCGAGTTCCTTGATCTCCGCGATCGCCTCGCGCGTCTTGTCCGGGTCCCACCAATTGAGGAT
>CAMAUF010000150.1 GCA_945861295.1 bacterium
CCCAACGAGCGTCTGACGCTCGCCACCTTCATGAATCAATGGCTAGCGGACTCCGTCGAGCCTCATCGCCGCCGCAGCACCTATGAGTCATACGAGTCGTACGTGCGGCTCCACATCATCCCCGCGCTCGGCAAATTCCCCGTTGCCCGGCTTACGCCCCAACAGGTCCAGGCTTTGCTCGCGGCTAAGCTAAAGTCCGGACTCAGCCCGCGGACCGTCCAATACATCCGCGCCATTCTCCGCGCGGCCCTTCAGCGCGCCGTCCAGTGGAACCTCGCATCGCGGAACGTCGCTGCACTGACCGACAGCCCGCGCGTGAGCCGCCAGGAGGTAAAGCCGCTGACAACAGCACAAGCCAAGGCCTTTCTTGCGGGCATCGCGGGCGACCGTTTCGAGCCCCTCTACGTGCTCGCGATCACGACCGGGATGCGTCAAGGCGAGCTACTCGGCGTGACATGGGACGCGGTCAATCTTGAGGCTGCTGAGCTACGCGTCCAGCGCACCTTGCAGGCCGTCCGCGGCCCCGCCACCTTCGGCGATCCCAAGAGCGCCTCGTCGCGCCGCACGATCCCGCTCAGCGCCCGCGCGGTCGAGGCCCTCCGTCGGCATCGGCTTATCCAGCTCCAGGAACGGCTCGTACTCGGCGCCGCTTGGCCCGACACCAACCTCGTGTTCACGTCCGCCGTAGGCACGCCGCTCAACGCCAGCAACGTCACGCACCGCTTCCAGAAGAAGCTCGCCCAGCTCGGCCTCCCGAAGCAGCGCTTCCACGACCTTCGCCATCTCAGCGCGAGCCTCTTGCTCGCGGGAGGCGCCGCCGCCCGCACCGTCATGGCCCAACTCGGCCACAGCCAGTTCAACCTGACCATGACGACCTACGGTCACCTGATGCCCGAAACCATGAAGGACGCGGCCGTCCGGATGGACTCGATCCTGGCCGGTTGAGCAGGTTCCGAAGTCGCGTTGCTGTCAGAATCTGCTGTCAACCGCTCATGCTCCGCGCGTCCGTCGACCACATCCCTCCAATTCATGCTCAATACGGCATGAATGTCCTGCAAAAATCGACCGTCATCGCATCCGTCCATTAGAATTTGTGGTAGGCCCGCAGGGACTCGAACCCTGGACCAATGGATTAAAAGTCCACTGCTCTTCCAACTGAGCTACAGGCCCACTTCGAGGATAAACGAACCGCCCACCACGGACGAGCCCTCCCTCGCCCCCGCCCGCGACCCACGCAAAGAGGCCCGCGGTTCCAGCGGGCCTCTTTGCGGTCCCTCGCACGAGGGACGAAGGACGGGGGGCGTTGCCTATCCCTTGGCGGCGACGGCGGCCTTCTTGGGCTCGGCGGCCTTCGGGGTGAAGACTTCCATGCCCTTCTTCACCATATCGCCCCAGGGGTTGGCGGCGGCGAAGGTGCGCGCGGCTTCCATGGCGGCCTTCGCCGTCTCCTGGTTCGCTTCGACGAGCTTCTGCACCGTCTCGCGGGCGTCGGTGCCGGCGCCGAGCGCTTCCTGGTAGGCGAACTGGGTGAAGTTCAGCATCCGACCCTGCGCTTCGGTCGTCGACTGAAGCATGGCGGTGTAGAACTGCGAGGCGTCGGCGGGCTGGCCAGCGAACTGCTTGCCGAGCGAGATGGCCTCGCGCTGGCCCTTGACGATTTCGCTGGTCAGCTGCTTGGTGACCTTCATGCCGCGCTCGTTCGCCTTGTCGACGGCCTCGACGAGGAGGTCGTAGCTGGCGAGGAGGGTATCGAAGTACTTCTGGACTGCGTCGGTGGCCATAGTTGGGTGGGCTCCCTTGTGTGTGATCGGGGCCTGTCGCCCCGTCGATAGATGCAGTATGCACTTAGCTGCAAAGGCTTGTCAACACACCGCTTCTAGGTGCATACTGCATCTATCGAGGTGACCACCGTGCCCGAAGATCCGACCAACCCCAGCGCGGACCTGAAGCCCCGGCTTCACGGCGAGATGCTTTCCACCAGCCTGCTCGCGTTTCTCAAGAACTGGAACGCGTACGGGTACGAACTCGCCCAGAAGCTCGCCGCCTCCGGCATGCCCGCCTGCGACAGCGGCACGTTGTATCGCACGCTCCGTCAGCTCGAGAAGTCAGGGATGGTGGCCTCGTTCTGGGACACATCCGAGAGCGGGCCGGCCCGCCGCATGTATTCGCTGACGGCCGCGGGCGACCTCTTCCTGGCCGGGTGGATCACCGCCTTGCAGAACTACCAAAGCGTCCTCCAGCAGGCGATGACAGGCTGGGCGAACCTCGTCAGCCCCGGCGCGCCTGCCCCAGAGCCTCACAATTCGACCAACCAACACAACCAGGAGTAACCAAGATGGCAGAAGCAGCAACCGCGGACCCGTTCGTGATGTGGCGCGATTGGCTCGGCCAATCCGAGCGGCAATGGAACGGCTTTCTCAACCAAATGATGTCGACCGACGAGTTCAGCCAGGGCATGGGCAAGATGATGGAAGTCTCCTTGACCATGCAAAAGAGCATGAACGACGCGATGGGCCGCTACTTTTCGGCGATGAACATGCCGACGCGCACCGACGTCCTCTCCCTTGGCAACCGGCTTTCGGAAATCGAAGAGCGCCTGGGCGGCATCGAGAGCGCCCTGCGCGCCCTAGCCGTGGCGTCCGGCGCCCAGAACGGCGGCGGCGGCGAGCAGCCAGCGGTCGCCCGGCCCCCACGCACCAAGACGCCTCCCACCGCCTAGGCCCGCTCGATTGGCGGCCACCCGCCCGGCGGGAGATACTTTGCCCTTCCGAAATTTCGAGGCGGCCTTCGTATGAGCACCAATCCAGCTTCGCCGCCGAATGCGGAGATCGAAGCCCGCGTCCGGCTTGAGGTCGAACGCACGCTGCAGCGCGCCGTCAAAGGGCTCGCCTATATCTCCACGGGCGACCCGGGCGTGGGCATGACCCCCAAAGACACCATCTACCAGCGGGGGACGCTGA
This sequence comes from bacterium, assembly GCA_945861295.1. GTDB lineage: Bacteria > Chloroflexota > Dehalococcoidia > Tepidiformales > Tepidiformaceae > CAMAUF01. Next base: position 2,961 of record CAMAUF010000150.1, read on the forward strand.
AGGTCTACCACTACCGGCCACTCGCGGACGAAGTGTACCGGGTACCGATCCTCCTGATCATGTCGCTGGTCAGCAAGCCCTACATCCTCGACCTGACGCCGGGCCAGAGCTTGGTGGAGTTCCTCCTCAAGCAGGGCTTCGACGTCTATATGATCGATTGGGGCGTCCCGCGGGAACAAGACCATGTCCTCCGATTCGAAGACTACGTGCTGGACTTCATCCCGGACTGTATCGCCCGGGTTCAGGCTGATTCCGGCGAGGAAGAGATCTCGATTGTGGGCTACTGCATGGGCGGGATGCTGTCCGCGATGTACGCCGCCCTTCACGCCGACGGCCCGCTCAAGAACCTCGCCTGCTTCACCGTGCCCGTGAACTCCGACGGCATGACCCTGATGCGTCAATGGTCCGACCCGCGTTACTTCGATGTCGACCGGATCGTCGATACGCTGGGAAACGTGCCGCCGGAGATGATGTACGCCTCGTTCGACATGCTGCGGCCGGTATCGAAGGCCATCGGCCAGATTCGGCTCTGGGACAACATGTGGAACGATGAGTTCGTGAAATCGTTTCGCATGTTCGACCGCTGGGGGGCCGACCAGATCCCCTTCCCTGGCGAATGTTTCCGCCAGAACACCAAGGAGATCATGTGGGAGAACAAGCTCGTCAAAGGGACGATGCAGTTGGCTGGCCGCCGGATTGATCTGGGCGCGATCACCGTCCCGTTCATCCACGTGGTCGCCGAGCACGACCACATCTGTCCCTACGAGGCTGCCAAAGACCTCGTAAGGCTGGTCGGCAGCGCCGATAAGCGCGAAGTCATGCTCAAAGGCGGGCATGTTTCGCTCGTCGCCGGCGGCAACGCCGTCTTCCGGCTTTGGCCACAACTCGATGCTTGGTTAGCGGAGCGATCAGTATGACAGCAATTGAAGGACTCGAACGGTACCCCAAGACCGCCACAGTCGGCGGCAAGGCGATCACGTTTCGCCTCATGCGGGGCGGGGACGAAGCGGCGATGGTCGCTTTTGCGCGCTCGCTGCCGGAACACGACCTCCTCTTCCTCGCGCGCGATATCACGAACGAAGCGGAAGTCGCCGACTGGGTGAAAAGCGTGGAGGCGGGGCAAATCGACACGATCGTCGCGGTCCACGACGGCGCCTTTGTTGGCTACGCCGCCGTCCATCGCAGCGTAATGCGCTGGTCGGCGCATGTCGCCGAGCTCCGCGTCATGGTCGGGCCGGGCCTTCGGGGCACTGGCCTCGGCCGTCAGCTCACGCAGGAAGCGTTCGCGCTGGGCCTCGTCTCGGGCGTCGAGAAGATGATCGCGCAGATGACCCTCGACCAGAAGGGCGCGATCGCCGTCTTCGAGGGCCTCGGTTTCCGTCCCGAAGCGCTGCTCCGTGACCACGTCAAGGACCGCGAGGGCAAGAGACACGACCTGCTCATGCTCAGCCACGAGGTCGCGCGCTTCGCTGCCCAGCGCGCCGCCTATGGCGTCGCCGAAGCCTTCGGCGCCTAACGCGTTGCCGGTAGGTCGAGCGGAAAATGAGTGGCCTGGCTCGACCGTCCGCCACGGCGCACGCTATTCTGATTGTGTTGATAGGGTCGTTCAAAGACCGCGAAACGGAACGCGTGGCAGCCGGAGCTTGTCGCGACGGCTTCCTCCAGACATTCAACGAGCGGCGCAGTTGAAGCTGCGCTACTTGCGCGAAGCGATCCGGTTGGAAGATCTTGCTCGGCCGCCCGGTAACCGGCTCGAAGCCTTGACGGGCGACCGAGCCGGCTTTCACAGTGTTCGCATCAACCAACAGTGGCGGATCTGTTTCCGCTGGGAGGATGGATCGGCCTATGACGTCGAGATTGTCGACTACCACTGACCGGCACGTCTTGGAGGCGGGCGCGCGCCTCCCGCCAATTCACCCGGGCGAGATCCTCTTGGAGGAGTTCCTGCGTCCGTTGGGACTTTCGCAGCTGCGGTTGGCGCGTGACATTCGTGTGACGCCGCGTCGCATCCAGGAGATCGTGCATGGCAGGCGGGCGGTGACCGTCGACATAGCTCTGAGGTTGGCACGGTATTTCGACACATCCACGGAGCTTTGGCTCAATCTCCAAACTTCGTACGAACTGGATGTCGCGGAGGACACGGTCGCGGCCGAAATTCTCCGGACCGTGCCAGTCCTCGCCCGCCCCGACCTTGCTCGGTAGCTCGCGCGCGTTTTAGGGCTGGCCTGGGCGCGCTTCGGCCATGCTGATGAGCGCCGCGGCGTCCCGCGGCAGCAGGTAGCCGGCATCAACCGCTCGGGTCGCCGCAGCCCGATACTTGGTCAGATAGGCCTCGCGCGACGGGTAGAGCGCCGCCAACCGCCCAGCCTCGAACGGGATCGTCGTGCCGTAGAGGAACGCAAGCGGTTCCGTGCCGTCGCCGTTGCCCGTCGAGGCCGCCAACGGCAGGTCGAAGTCCGGCGTGCGGATGCCGCCGAGAGCGTTCCCATCCGCGTCGCGCGCGACCGCTGGCGGCTCGCCTGTCACGGTGATTGGCGCGAATGTGGGCGGCGGCAGGCCTTCGCTCATCCAGCGCTGCATCGCGGCGAGGGCCGCGTCCATGACGGGGACCGTTGGCAGACTATTTGGCGGCTTAGCGAAGTTCATCACCGGCCGCGCGACGCCCCAGTCGCGGCGGTAGCGCGCTTCGGCCAGCGGGGCGGTCGCCGTGCTGACGTGGGAACAGCCAGCCAACTCCCAGAAGCGGAACTCGTGGGTGTCTGGCTGCCGCGACCCAAGGTACGCCATCGTCTCCGTTTCCGTGTTGACGACGAAGATCGGCACGCCGAGGTCGTTGCGGAGGAGGACGTTGACACGCTGCACTGGCCGGCCACCGGGCCGGACCGGCGCCGCCCCCTCCGTGTTCAGCGGCGTCGCGGAACCGAAGTAGATCGTCGGCAAGAAGCCTTGGAATAGGCGCTCGATCGGCTGCACGCCGTTGATGTAGGCGGCGAGACGGCCCGCTGATTGTGAGGCGCCTCCGGCCAGCAGCCGTTCGACCTGGAGCCCTCCCATCAGGTCGACGCCACCGCGGGGTCGATTTGGCCCGACCAGCTGGGCCGCGAGCGTAAAAATGCCGTACGAGAGGTCGTCGTTCGCGAT
>CAMAUF010000151.1 GCA_945861295.1 bacterium
AGGAGCGGGACCTCGACGATCCGGGGGCGCCGGCCCTTGGCGCTGAGCAGTTCGATCCCGCGTGAAACCTCGCGGTCGCGGCGGATGAGGCCCTTCTCTTCGAGCTTGCGCAAGTTGTAATCGACGACCGAAGTGCTGCTGATGCCGCAGCCCTCCTGAATGTCGCGGATGCTCGGCGGGTAATCGTGGTCACCGAGGAAGCGGCGAAGGAATTCGAGGATGTCGGCTTGCTTGCCAGAGAGCTGGTTCATGATGCGTGCCTACCCACCGAACGGATGTTCGTCAGAGTTTATCCAGACGCAAGGGTTATCGTCAACGGACGTTCGGAACACGTCAAGGCAGCGGCGGCACGGGCACGTCCACCAGTACGGCGTCTCGTGAAAATCACGGGCTTTCGTCGCCAACTTGACCGCTTGGTGGCCGTCGCGGCACAGTTGATGGTTAAAGCCTTCGAGACTCGGGGCTTGCGGCGGGGACGGCATTGGTAGTGCCGCCCCGTTACCCGTCCCGGCGCACCGCCAACGCCACCGTCAGGTCGCCGAGGTCGTGCTCCGCGCCGTGGCTGCCCGCCGGGGGGACCGAGGCCAGCAGCGCCGTCGACAGCGTTTCGGCGCGGATGTAGGCGCCATGCGAGGCGACGACCCGGTCGATCTCCGGCTGTGCGCTGTAGTAGGTCGTGATCCGGTCCGCGAGCTCGAAGCCGGCGTCGCGGCGCATGTCCTGGATGCGCCGGACGAGTTCGCGCGCGAGACCCTCGTCCTCCAGCTCCGGCGTGAGCGTCGTCGTGATCGCGACGGTGACGCCAGCGTCCGTGGCCGTCGCGTAGCCCGGCGTGTCGATCGCCTGCAGGATGATCTCGCTGGGCTCGAGCACGAAGTCGCCCACCGTCACGTCCTTGCCGCGGCGGACAGCCTCGGCGACCTCGGCCGGGGGCAGCGCCGCCAGCCCGGCGCGGATCTGCGCGACGCCAGCGGCATACTTGCGGCCGAGTACCGGCAGGTTCGGCTTCACGTCGTAGCTGACAACGCTGGCTTCGTCCTCCATGAGGTTGAGGGACTTTGCATTGAGTTCGTCGAGGATGAGCCCCGCGTTGCGCCGGAGGGCGGCGGCTTCGGTCGCGTTCCGCGCCTTGGCCAGCACTTCGAGTACCGGCTGCCGGACCTTGATTTGCGCCTTCGCCCGCGCCGCCCGGCCGAGCGAGCAAACCCGCTTGACGAGCTGCGTTTCGTCGTTCAGCGAAGCGTCGATCAGGGCGGCGTCCGCCTTGGGCCAGGCTGAGAGGTGCACGCTTTCCGGCGCGTTCGGGTCGATGGAACGGACGAGGTTCTGCCACAGTTCCTCAGCGACGAACGGCGTGAACGGCGCTAAGAGTTGCGACAGTGTCACAAGGGCCGTGTGCAGCGTGTAGTAGGCGCTCTGCTTGTCCGCGTCGCCCGCGCTGACGCCGCGCCAGAAGCGGCGCCGGTTGCGGCGGACGTACCAATTCGACAGGTCGTCGACGAACTCCTGGATGGCCCGCGCGGCGTCGGTCGGGTCGTACTTGTCGAGTTCGTCCGTCACCTTCTGGATGAGCGCGTTGAGCTCGCTGAGGAGCCAGCGGTCAATTTCGGGGGTGGGGCCGGCGGGCTTCGTCCGCGGGTCGAGGCCATCGATGTTGGCGTAACTGACGAAGAAGCTGTACGTGTTCCACAACGTCAGCATGAACTGGCGGAGGCCCTCTTCGACGAGGCGCAGGCTGAACCGCCGGGGCGACCCCGCCGGGGAGGCGGCGTACATATACCAGCGCGTCGCGTCGGCCCCGTGCGTGTCGAGCACGTCCCAGGGACGGACGACGTTGCCGACGTGCTTCGACATCTTTCGGCCCTGTTCATCGAGGATGTGCCCGAGGCAGATCACATTCTTGAAGCTGATGCTGTCGGGCGCGGCTTCCGCGGCGGCGAGCACCGTCGCCTCGGCGTGGAGCGTGTAGAACCAGCCGCGCGTCTGGTCGATGGCTTCGCAGATGAAGTCGGCCGGGAAAGAGGCGTGGAACTCCGCGTCGTGCTCGAACGGGTAGTGCCATTGGGCGTAAGGCATGGCGCCGGAATCGAACCAGGCATCGGCCACTTCCGGCACGCGCGTGGCCTCGCCACCGCACTTGTCACAGCGCAGCTTGATGGCGTCGATGTACGGCCGGTGGAAGTCCGCCAATGCTTCGGCGGCGGCACGGTCGACGGCGCGCCCGACCAGCTCGGCTTTCGAGCCGATGCACGAAACGTCCCCGCAGGAATCGCACTTCCAGAAGGGCAGCGGCGTGCCCCAATACCGCTCGCGGCTGAAGGCCCAATCGATGTTGTTTTCGAGCCAATTGCCGAAGCGGCCAGCTTTAAGGTGGTCCGGATACCAGTTGATTCGCTGATTGCCAGCGAGGAGCGATTCCTTCTGCGTCTTAGTGGCGATGTACCAGCTCGGCTTGGCGTAGTACAGCAGCGGGTCGTGGCAACGCCAGCAAAAGGGATACGTGTGCTTGATCGTCCCGCGCTTGAGCAGCAGGCCGCGCTCCTGGAGGTCGCGCATGACATCTTCGTCGGCCTTCTTAGCGAACTTGCCCGCGCCCGGCAAGCCCTCGGCCATGATCCCGCGGAGGTCGATCGGCTGGGCGAAGAGCATCTGATGCGTCTTGCCCTCGTCGAAGTCCTCGCTGCCGAAGGCGGGGGCGATGTGGACGATGCCGGAGCCGTCGTCGAGCGAGACGTAGTCGGCGGCGAGGACGCGCCGGAGGCCGTCGGTCTCGGCGGCGCCGCTGACGCGTTGCAGCCGACCGTCGGCATCGAAGCGCCGTACCTCGTGGCCCAAGAGCTCGGGACGGTAGAGCGGCTCGTAACGCAACCCGATCAGGAAGCTCGCCGGGATCTCCATCATCGCCGTGGCGCCGTCGCCAAGGACCTTGGGCGCGAGCGCGGCGGCCATGACGAGCAGGTCGCCTGTGGCCTCTTCGCGGTAGATGCCGTAGGTCGCGTCGGGCTTGACGGCAAGGCCGGTGTTGCCGGGCAGCGTCCAGGGCGTCGTCGTCCAGGCGACGATATGCATCTTGTTGTTGAACGGCATCCGCCGTGGGTGGCCGCGCTCGAACATGGCGTCGTCGGTGACGTTGAACTTCACGAAGACGCTCGGGTCAGGGATGTTGTCCTCGTAGCCCTGCGCCACCTCGTGATCGCTCAAGCTGGTGCCACAGCGGGCGCAGTGGGGCGTGGTGCGGTAGTCCGAGTAAATCAAGCCCGCGTCCCAGAGCGACTTGAAGATCCACCAGCAGCTCTCGATGTAGCCGTTTGAATAGGTGAAGTAGGCATCATCGTAGTCGGCCCAGAAGCCAATGCGCTCGCTCATCTCGGTCCACTCTTCGATGTAGCGGACGACGCTTTCCTTGCACTTCTTGTTGAAGGCGTCGATCCCGTAGGACTCGATCTCTTGCTTGTTCTTGAGGCCGAGCTCCTTTTCGACTTCGATCTCGACCGGCAGGCCATGCGTGTCCCAGCCGCCGCGCCGGGGGACACGGTAACCCCGCATCGTCTTGTAGCGCGGGATCAGATCCTTGAAGACGCGCGCGAGGACGTGGTGGATGCCGGGCCGGCCGTTGGCGGTCGGCGGCCCTTCGTAGAAGACGTAGAGCGGCGCATCGGGGCGGCCGTCCACGGTCTTCTTGAAGATCTCGTGTTCTTTCCAAAAGGCGAGGATGCCCTTTTCAAGCTCCGGGAACGAAACTTTCGCATCGACTGACTGAAACATGGTTGCGGGCTCCTTCGCGGGGTGATTGGATAGAAGTGGGCAACCGCCAGAGCGGGGCCGGCGTACATAAGGATGATGATGTCCGCACAGACCCGGAGTTCAGCGCAAAAAAATACGCCCGGCCCCGAACCAGGGACGAGCGTGCATGCCCGCGGTACCACCCTGCTTCCCGCACGAGGCGGGCACTCTTCGGGGCCGCGATGGGCCCCTGCCTTCATTAACGGTTGGCGGCCGTCCGGATCTAGTAACGGGCGAGGCCCGCGTTCGGCCGGAAGCTCGGGAGGGATGTTCGCTTCGTGGCGCCGCGCCCCTTCACACCAACTGGGGCTCTCTGGCCGGGCCGATCGAGGCTACTCGTCTCCGTCGTTGCTCTTGCACTTCAGTGAAGCAGCGTTGGGGCGGAGGTGTCAATGCTTCGGCCCGTAGTTTCCGTAATCAGCCTCTTCGTCCTGGTCATGGCGGCCGCTGGGTGTGGCTCGCCGGACGACGGGCCGGGCCGCATTTGGCCGCCGACCCCGACCCCGGTCATCGTCACTCCCACAGCAACACCCCCAGTCGAGGCGCCCGCCGAGCCGCCAACTGAGCTGCGGGTCGCGTTCATCAACCTGCTGAGTCCCCTGCAGGTGGACGCGACCAACACGGTCGCGGCGGAGACGGCCGACGAGCGACTTGAAATCGTGATCGACCAACTGCGCGAGTTCAAGCCAGACATCGTCGGCTTCAACGAGGCCTCGGTCACCAAGACGCACGGCAGCGCCATCCTCAAGCTGGCCAAAGAACTGCGCATGGAGCCGCAGTACCACCGCGCGAATCCCTGGCTGCCCGGCCAAACCCGCGAACAGAGCGATGACCTCGTGAAGCAAGTCGGCTTTGAAGAGGGCGAGTTGCTACTCGTCCGGGGTGACCGCTTCCCGCTCAAACAGGCCGAGGCGTACATCCTCAACCCGCGGAGCAGCGAATCGGGCGAGCGGCGGATCGCGATCCACGCGATCATCAAAGGGCCGGATGGCGTCGGCGACATTGATGTCTTTATCACGCATCTGACCGGCGGCGGCGACCGCGTCCGCCGTCAACAAGCCACGGACTTCGCCGTCCTCGTCGCCCGGCAGCGCGGCGATGGCCCCACCATCGCCATGGTCGGCCAGAGCGACCCCTTGGCCAACTCAACGTATGACTCGTACACGCCGATCGGGCTGCGAGACGTGGCGCGCCAGTCGCCCATCGTCACCTGCTGCCGGGAGACCGTGATTGGGCCGCAGCCCGAACTCACGGCTCGCTCGGACTACCTGATGTCGGCGCGCCTCGAAGCTGGGAGCTACCAGCTCTTCGGCGACACGCCCGGCATCCGCGCCGATGGTCGTCTGCTTTATGCTAGCGACCACAACGGGATCATGGCGGTCTTCCCGCTGACGCCAAAGGTTGCGCTTCCGTCGGAATGATGACGCCGCCCTATCCGCCGTCGCGCTGGAGTCCCGCGCCGGTCTGGCTGGCCTCGGCCGTGGCGGGGTCGAGTTGGAGTCCGAAGCCGTCGGCGAGCCGCGTGAGGTAGTTGAAGCAGCCCACGATGTGCGCCACTTCGAGCAATCCTTGGTCGTCGAAGCCGAGCGCACGAAGCGGCGCCCAATCCTCCTCGACCATCCGTGAGGGCGTCGCGCTCAGCTTCTCGGCGACCGTGCAGAGGGCCCGCTGCCTCTGGCTGAGGCGAACGCCGTCGCCCCAGCGGCGCTCCTTGATCGCCTCAACCAGCTCGGCGTCACCGCTTTCAACACGCAGAAACTCCGCGTGGGAAACCGTTCAGTAGGTGCAGTCTTGGGCCGCGGCCGTCACGGCTGCGACCATCTCGCGCTCAGAGCGGGAGAGGACGCCCTCCGGGGAAAAGAGGATCTCGCCCACCAATTGGCCGAACGCCTTGCCGAGCCGGGGATGCGCGCCGATCAGGCGGCCCATGGCGGGGACGAAGCCGAAGTCGTAGCCGCCGCCCCGCCCACCGCCGGGGTCTGGCGCGATCGTGACCCAGGCCTCGCGGATGTGGTCGCTCATGATCGTCCCCTCGTCGTGTTTATCGGCAGCATAGGCCGGATAGGTCACAGGCGCGTTCGCACCGCCTTGACGCGATTGACAATGAAATGCGGGCCTCAAGCGGGCCCGGCGCCGGGTGTATACTGGGGCGCATGCGCGCCGCCCCGGTCCTCGACAAGCCAACATCCGCCACGCGCCTCCTCTCGCTTGAAGAGTTTCTGCGTCTGCCCGAGACGAAGCCGTACAGCGAGCTGATTGACGGGGAGGTGGTCCAGAAGCCCGTGGGAAAGATCGACCATTCAACGGCCCAA
>CAMAUF010000152.1 GCA_945861295.1 bacterium
GATCCAGCCCGCAGCGCGACCACGCTCGAAAACGTCGACGCCGCCCTCGACGCCTTGAAGTCGGCCCAGAACCCGCTTGTCATCGTCGGCAAGGGCATGGCCTATGCCGAAGCCTCCGAAGAGGTGCGCGAGTTCCTCGAAGCGACGCAACTGCCGTTCCTGCCGACGCCGATGGGCAAGGGCGTCGTCCCGGACGACCATCCCCTTTCGGTTGCGGGCGGCCGCACCTACGCCCTTCAAAACGCCGATGTCATCTTCCTCATGGGCGCCCGGATGAACTGGATCCTCCACTTCGGCGCGCCGCCGCGCTTCCGTCCCGACGTCCGCATCATCCAGCTGGACATCCATCAGGACGAGATCGGGACCAACGTCCCCACCGAAGTCGCGCTCGTCGGCGATGGCAAGGCGATCACGCAGCAGGTCAACGCGCGCCTCAAGGAGCGGCCCTGGCAGTACCCGGCCGAGACGACCTGGTGGACGGGCCTCCAGGCCTCCGTTGAGAAGAACCGGGCCGCGACCGAGCCGCAGATGAACGACGACTCCTCGCCGCTGAACTACTACCGCGTCTACAAGACCATCCGCGACCTCGTCCCGCACGACGCCATCATCCAGAATGAAGGCGCGAACACGATGGACATCGGCCGCACGCAGATGCCGAACTTCCATCCGAAGCACCGGCTCGACGCCGGCACGTTCGGCACTATGGGCGTCGGCACCGGCCAAGCAATCGCCGCCGCGGTCGTGCACCCGGAGAAGAAGGTCGTCAACATCCAGGGCGATTCGGCCTTCGGCTTCAGCGGCATGGAGATCGAAACGATGTGCCGCTACCGGCTGCCGATCACCAACATCATCATCAACAACAACGGCATCGGCGGCGGCCCCAGCGAAGTGCTCCCGCCCGAGAAGATGCCGCCCGGGGCGTACATCCCGAACGCGCGCTACGACAAGCTCGCGGACGCGTTCGGCGGCAAGGGCTACTACGTCACCGAGGCGAGCCAGCTCGAACCGGTGCTCCGCGAGGCCCTCGCCCACGACATGCCGACGATCGTGAACATCATGATCGACCCGCGCGCCAACCGGAAGCAGCAGCAGTTCGCCTGGCTGACCCGGTAGGTCGCGACCAACGTGACCAAGGCGAAGGGCGGCCCTCAGGGGTCGCCCTTCGTTTTAGAGCGCCCGGTACGTACGCCACTGCGACTGGAGCGCCCGTTCGGCGGCCTGGGCGCCCGCGTTGCGGATGGTGGCAAGGCATTGCAACGTCAGCCGCGTCTTGCGCACACCCGGCCCTTCAAAGCCGGAAAACGGCTCTTGCAACGCGTGGTCGCCGGCGACTGTCCGTTCACGCCAGAACAGGTCGCGACCGTGATGGAGGCCACGATCCGGCGCATCATCGTGCATGAAGATGTCCTGCTGATCGTCAAGGCGACGGGCTATGGTCGCGACAGCGACGGTGTCTTAGGGCCCTATTGGGAGCGCTTCGGGGCCCGCCGTGACCGCGTCGACGCGCTCCTCCGCCCGATTTGCGCCGCCCTGAGCGTCACGTACTACGCGATGGCGGCATCACCACCAAAGTCCGAAGCCGGGCTCGATGACGGTGACGGCATCCATAAGGACTCGACTGGCCAATACTTCATGGGGTTCGGTGAGGGGGAAGTGATGGCGCGGGCATGGGCGGCGCAGAACCAGCGGTAGCGCTTGGTCGGACGCCGTCTCCCGCGAGCCCCTGCCCCTCGGCCCATGCTGTTGTCGGGTACTGCGACCACCCCTAGAGTTCGGAAATGCCCTCGCCCGCGGGGAGCCCAGGAGACGCCCCCATGCAAGCCCGAAGCCTCTCAACAGTGACTCTGCGGCTGTTGCCGCTCTTGGCGATCCTCGCGCTCGCCGCCTTCTTCGGCGGGGGCGCGGCCAACCGCCCCGTCGAGGCCGGACACGACGCGACCGGCACGCACGGCACGGGATCGTGCACCGGCGCCAACGCCTGCGACGGGAACACCGGCACGATCGGCGATAACTCCTGCAACGGCGACTACGCCTGCTACTTGAACACCGACACGATCGGCGACAACTCCTGCAACGGCGCCAGGGAGTTTGGCTCCAGCCCCTGCGAGGGGAACACCGCCACGATCGGCCACAACTCCTGCAACGGCGCCAGGGCCTGCGCCGAGAACGCGGGCACGATCGGCAACAACTCCTGCAACGGCGCAGAGGTCACCTGCTTCCGCAACAAAGGCAGCGTCGGCAACGGCTCCTGCAACGGCGCTGTCGCCTGCTCACAAAACGGGCGGGGCGGCACGGGCAGCGTCGGCGACGGTTCCTGCAACGGCGACACAGCCTGCTTCCTCAACGGCTCTAACGGGAAGGGCACAGTCGGCGGCGATTCCTGCAACGGCGATCGCGCCTGCTATGGAAACGGCGCCGGGCTCGGGACGAGCGAGAGCACAGTCGGCGACGACTCCTGCAACGGCATCGACGCCTGCTACAAGATCGGCTTCCTTGGCACGGGCGCGGTCGGCGACTACTCCTGCAACGGAGATGCCCAATGTCCGCAGAGCACGACGGCGGACCCGCCCGGCGTCGGCGATTGCGCAGAGAACCCCGACCTGCTGGACACCGACCACGATGGCCAAGCCGACGCCTGCGACCTCGACGATGACGGCGACGGCGACCTCGACGCCACCGACAACTGCCCGTTGGACGCGAACAGCGACCAACTCAACACCGACGGGGACGGCGAAGGCGACGTCTGCGACACCGACGATGACGCCGACGGCGTCCCTGACGGCGCCGACAACTGCCCGGTGGTCGCCAACGCGGACCAACTGAACACGGACGGCGACGGTCAAGGGAACGCCTGCGACCCAGACGATGACAACGACAGCGTCCTTGATGGCGTGGACGCGTGTCCGCGCGCGCCGGAGGATGGTTTCGGGGCGTCTCCGGCCGATGGCTGCCCGACCAGGCCGATCGTGACGGTCAGCTACACCGACGAATCGACTGGCGCGCGGTATGTCCCAGGGACGTGGACGCGAGGGCCGGTCGTTGTCTCTTTCGCCTGCACCTCGCTGCTCGGCACCATCCCGCCAGGCGCCGCCCACAACGACACAGGCCCCTCTGGCGCGGGGAACACCTATCCGGCGAGCGTGCGAGTGACGAAGACTACCTCGTTGGCGCGCTCTCCCTGCGCTGGCGCTGCGTGGATAGCGACGGCAACCCCGCCCTCCCGCCGGCGGGCTTCCCGGCCCTGATCCGGATCGACCGCACGGCGCCGTCCTGCACTGTCGTCGTCTCGCGCACCAACGTCCCCCGCAACGGCACTCCCACGCTCGTGACCGCGACGGCCAACGGCACGGACGCCGACTCCGGTGTCGCGAGCAAGCGGATCATCGGGATCAATCCGGCGCCGCAATCCGGCGACGCGTTGCCGGACGACTCGCCCGGCACGTGGACGCTCGCCGGCGCGTTTGGCAAAACCTTCGCGTTCACGGGTGAAGTGCGCGACAACGCCGGCAACGTCAACACGTGCACCAAGAAGGTCGTATCGCGCTAACGCGCCTCTCCTCGACGGGGGAGACGGGCACGATGAGCACTTCGTGGCGACGCGGGAGCGTGTACGACGCGCTTGAGACTTACGTCCCGGCCCTTGTACGCTGGGGTGATGCCTCCTTCCCACGTCGCCCGCAACCTCCGGTTGCTGCAGGCCTTCTGGTTCCTGCGTGAAGCGCAACTCTGGATCCCCGTCTGGGTCGTCTTCCTTACGCTGGAACGGGGCTTCAGCTACACCGAAGTGCTCGGAGCGGAGGCGCTCTATCTGGTCGCCATCGTCTTCCTCGAAGTCCCGACCGGCGCCGTGGCCGACCGTTGGGGGCGATCGCGGTCGCTCGGGGCGGGCGCGTTCTGTTTGGGCTTGGCGGTCCTGATCTTCGCCTGGGCCGACACGTTCACAGTCCTGATGGTTTCCTTCATGCTCTGGTCGTTGGCGCACACACTGATGTCGGGCGCGGACATGGCGCTGCTCTTCGACACGCTCCGGGAAGCCGGCCGCGAGTCGGAGTTCGAGGTTGCCGCCGGCCGGGCCTTTTCGCTGATCTGGGCCGGCGTCGCGGTCGCGACGATCGCCGGCGGCCCGGTCGCGGACTGGGTGAGCGCCGAAACCACGATTTACGTCGGAGCGGTGACGTGCGCCATCACCGCCGGACTTGCGCTCTTGATCAAGGAGCCGCCGCACCGCCGCGACGCCGAGCCGGAGCCGTATTTCCAGGGGATCCGGGCCGCGTTCCGCGAGGTCAACGCTAGCGCCGAATTGCGCGCGATCGTGCTCTTGGCGGGCATCGCCGGCGCGGCCGTCGGCGGCATGTTCTACCTCATCCAGCCCTACCTCATCGACCGTGGCGTCGAAGTCGGCATCTGGTTCTCTTGGCTCCAAGTGCCCGTCCTTGCGGCGGGAATCGTGGGCGGCCTCTTCGCCGGACGGGTCGCGAACGCACAGGGCATGCGGATGCTGACGCTCTTGCCGCTGGCCGGGGCCGTCGGTCTCGTGCTGACGGGAGCGGCGCCGGGGCTGATCGGCTTCGCTGTCCTGCCGCTGGTCGCCGTGATTCAGTCCATCTTCGAGCCGATCGCCAACGGGGCGATCAACCGGCGTACCGGGTCGGAACGCCGCGCCACCGTCTTGTCGATCATGGGCATGACCATGAGCTTTGCGATGGCCTGCGTTGCGTTGTCTATAGGCTGGCTAGCGGACAATCCCGGCGTGACGTGGGGCTTCTACCTCTGCGCTGCCGTGGCTGTCGCCGCCGTCCTCTTGATCGGTCTCCCGGCCGCGGCCAGCCGGGCCCGCACCGCGACCGCAGGGGCGGTGTCGTCGCCATGACGAAGGCCGCGAAAAGGAGCGGAGCGTTGACCAGCGTTGCCCTCGTCTGACCGTGGCCGGGGGACGCTGACGCGGAACACGCTGTCGCCGATAGGGCGCGACGAACCTCAGGATGGAGCTGCGCGAGGCCCCGGCGCGCCACGTGGCAAGGTTTGGCGACGCGCCACAGGGAGGACGGCTTGGCCCGCGACCTCGGGCTGGCATTTCGGGCACCAGGCGGTGTGGCGGATGTCCTCGCCCTGCGGTTCGCTCAACAGCCGTGTGTAACAGCGGCGGCAGGGTTGGCCGCCGCGCATGTAGGCGTACATCGTCGGCCGCCGGTTGAGGTTGAGCCGGTTCGGCTTGCCCACGCTGGCGCGAAGCAGGTCCTGCGCCATCCGGATCAGTTTCAGCAGTTCGTCGTCCGAGAGTTCTTGGACCAGCCGCCAGGGGTGCATGCCGCAGCGAAACAACGTCTCGTTTTTCCAGATGTTGCCGATGCCCGCCAGGGCACGCTGTTCCATGAGCGCCGCGCCGATCGTCAGCGTTGTCCGGTCAGGCGCGCGTAGGCGGCGCAGCGCCTCCGCTTCGTCGAAGGCCTCGTCGAGGAGGTCGGGCCCGAGGCCCGCGATCGGTGCATACAAGGCGAGGGCGCGCTCTTCGATCAGTTCGATCACGGGCGCGCTGAAGTTGACGACGACGGCGCCTTCGACTTCGAGGACGAGGCGGGCTTCGCGTTCGGGAAAGCGCCAGGGCTCGCCGGGGCGGTAGACGTGCCAACTGCCGTTCATCCGCAGATGGCTCCGCAAGGCGAGCCCGTTTTCGAAGCTGATGATCACGTTCTTGCCCTGGGACCGCACGCCGGTGCAGCGTTGGCCGATGATCCGCGCGACTTGGGGGACCGCGCCCGGGCCGTGGGCGCGCGCGGCGAGGATGACGGCCCCTTCGAGCGGGCCGCGCACCAAAGCCGCGAACCGGTAGAGGCTATCGCCCTCGGGCATTCGCGGCTCCGCGCGGTGGGCGGTAGCTGAGGCCCTTGTAGCCCGGCGCGAAGCCGGCGTCGATTAGCGGCCGGGAGCGCGGCGATTGGGCGGCGGGCTCGCCGTCGACCCGTTCGAAGGCGAGCGGGCGGCCGCCCGGGTCCGCGCCGGCGATCAGCGCCCGGCAGGCCAGCGCCGCCGAGGCTTCGACATCCCACTCGGGCAAGGTGACGAGCCCGTGGCCGCCACGGTCGAGGTAGACG
>CAMAUF010000153.1 GCA_945861295.1 bacterium
GCCGCCGTTCGCGGACAGCCTGGAGTTCACGCGTGAGACAGTCCGGCTGCGAAGGGGAGGGCTGGACCTTGGCGGGATCGTCAAGGGGTGGACCGTCGACCTCGCCATTGGGCTGATCGAAGGCCTTGGTTTCCGCGATGCGCTCGTCAACGCCGGCGGCGATCTCCGTTGCGCCGGCTGCGAGCCCGGCGTGGCCGGCTGGCAACTTGAAGTGGACACGCACGAGGGCCGACGGCTCTGGCAAGGGCCAATGAGCGGTTCCCTGGCCACATCGACCTCGCTCAAGCGGCGCTGGACCACAGACAGCGGCGCCGCGGCTCACCATCTCATCGACCCTCGCACCGGACTCCCGGCGATCAGCCCCTTCGAGCAGGTGTCCGTCTGGGCTCCGGACTGCTGGGAAGCGGAGGCGTGGGCGAAGGCCATCTTGATCGGCGGCGAAGCGGGGCTGACACGAGCCACGGAGGCGGGCCAGGCGGTCCTCGCTGTCGGCCCTGGCGACGAGATCCGGCGTCACGGCCGCTGAATCGGCCTAGCGGAAGCCCGAGAGGTCGGCGACGAAGACGCTCGGCCCGGAGCGCTCTTGCACGCCACCGGCCGTCTCGATCGTGACGACGGCGTTTTCAGACGACTCAATGGTCGGCGGCGCCCAGGTCTGATAGCGCACGAACCCGGCCGAGTCGGTGTTGAACGTGCCGAGACTGACATAGCGCCCGCCGGCGTTGACCCAGAGCTGGTAGGTTTGGCCCGCGGGCCGGGCGGGCAGGCCGCTCGCCACGAACCAGATGCGCTGTTGTTCGCGGTCCCAGACAAACCGGCCGATGGCGGACGACTCATCGACGGCGAAGACTTCGGCGATCTCGCTCTCGGGCGAGAGGATGGCGAGCAGCAGAGCGCGGTCGTCTTTGGCGTCGGCGCGGATCTCGGAGCTGAGACGCTCAGCTTCGGAGAGCCTCCGAGTCACGGCCTTGATCGCGACGTCTTGGGCCAGGGCATCGTTGATTTGCGTCTGCAACCCGACGTTCTCCTGGCGCAAATCCCGCACCTGGCCGCGGATAGACACCATGCCGGTGAAGGCAGCCACGGCGACCGCGACAGCGGCGAGCCCAGCGCCGGCCGTCGCGATGCGCGCCGCCCAGGTAAACGGGCCTGGCCGGCTGATGCCGGTCTCACGAAAAACGCGGCCGCGGAGAGCGCGGGGCGGCCGCGCCCTGCGGACGCTGAGGGCCAATCCGGCCGTCACACGCCGGCTCTCGGCGACAATCAGCCGGCACGGCAGGCAATCATTGACGTGGAGCGCGACCAGCGCGGCGATCTCCGGCTCCATCGCGCCGATGGCGAATTCATCGGCCTGTTCTTCCGATACGTGCGCGCCAGTCATCGTCGCTACACCCGATCCTGAAGCGCGCGCCGGAGCTTCTGCATGCCAAGGCGGACCCGCGTCTTGACCGTGCCCAACGGCTCATCGAGCCGGACCGCGATCTCCTGCTGCGTCAGGCCGCCGAAGTAGGCCAATTCGAGCGCCCGCCGCTGTTCCACGGGAAGCCCTGTCAGCGCCTTCCGCACGAGCAACTGCTCTTCGTGCACCTGGGCCCGTTGCTCGGGATCGTCTCCGTCGGCGGCGATGGTCGCGAGCAGATCTTGGTCGTCTTCTGGGACCGCTTCACGGCGCCGGCGACGCCCGCGCGCCCGGAGTTCATCGACGGCGCGGTTGCGCGCGACGCTCATCAGCCAACTCAGGAACCGCCCGCGCTCGGGCACAAAGCTCTCGGGCTTTCGCCAGAGTCGCACGAAAATCTCTTGGGTGGCGTCTTCGGCGGGCGCCGGCTCGGCGAGGATGCGCAGGCAAGTCGAGTACACGAGTTCGACGTAGCGGTCGTAGAGCGCCGCGAATGCGACCTGGTCGCCCTCCACGACGGCGTGCATGATCATCTCGTCAGTCCACCTCGCGCAGATCTCGTACGCTCTGTCCGGGGCTGGCAAGGCCCCGACCCCGTCTCCGAAGGTACGAACCGTGGCGGCTTCTGGATTGTGTCGAAATGGCATTGGTGTCTGAGCCGATGATACATCGGCCAAACCTACGTGGATCGCTCGCTCGGAAAATCCGATCGAGGCGGCGGCGGCCCTTTACCTTGGCGTTCTCGGGTTTACGAGGGGTTGCCAGGCCGTGCCAGACACTGAGCACATCCTTCAAGGAGCGCCCACTTTGATGAACCGACTCCAGGCCACCGTCGCCACGGGCCTCGCCGCCTTGACCCTCTTGGCCGGGGCCGCCTGTTCGTCGCTGCAAAGCACCCCCGAACCGTCGGCCTCGCCAGCGTCCAGCGAAACCGTCACCGTGTCCCAACCGAAGCCAGCTGGGACGGCGGCCGCCAGTGTCGCCGCGCAAACCCAGGCCGCCCGCGCCCAGGGCGAGATGAGCGTGGTCGACCTCGTGAAGTTCGCCGAGCCCGCCGTGGTCCGGATCGAAACGGCGGGTGGCATCGGCTCCGGCTTCATCATCGACGCCGCGGGGCACATCATCACGAACCAGCACGTCGTGGCCGGCCGCGCCGGGGCGGTCGTTTCGACGGTCTCTGTGACCCTCAGCGACGGGTCAGTCGTCCAAGGCAAGGTACTCGGCACGGACGCCCGCTCCGACCTGGCGCTGATCTCGATCACAACCGGGACGAAGCTCAAAGCCCTCGACCTCGCCAAGCTGGAAGATGTCGCGATTGGCCAGGATGTCGTCGCCATCGGCTACGCCCTCGACCTCAAGGGCGGCGAAGGCCCGAGCTTTTCGGTGACGCGCGGAATCGTCAGCCAGAAGAACCGCAGCCCCAGCGATTCCTCCACCCTGCTCGGCTCCATCCAGACGGACGCCGCTATCAACCATGGCAACAGCGGCGGACCGCTGCTGAACCTCTTCGGCCAGGTCGTTGGCGTCAACCAGTCGCTCGCCCCGGACGCGACGACCGGCGGCACGGCCTTCGGGATCGGGTTCGCCGTCGGCGCCGACATCATTCGCGCCGTCTATGAGGAGCTGAAAACCGATGGCCAGGTAAACCGCGGGCTCCTCGGCATCCGTAGCTTCGAAGCGCTGCGGCCAGCCAAGGCGCGCGACCTCGGCGTGCCCGAGTCGATCGGCGGCGTCTATCTCGGTGGCGCCGACGCCGTCGCCCCCGATGGCGCAGCCGCCCGAGGCGGCCTCAAGGCTGGCGATGTCATCACCAAGATCGCGGGCGCGACGATCCGCACCGAGGCCGACCTCGCCGTCCAGATGATCCGCAACGCGCCCGGCACGACGATCGACCTCGAAGTCTACCGGGCGGGCAAGAAGCTCACCCTTTCGGTGACGCTGGGCGACGCCGCTACCCAGTAACGCGCGCCACGCCCGCAACGCCAACGAAGCCGCCACTCTCCCTGGCGGCTTCGTTGCGTCCGCACGCACGCGGGGACGGAGCGGGCTTGGGCTCGTACGATGCGGGCATGGCCCAACGCATCGTCTCGCTCGTGCCCAGCCTGACCGAGTTGATCGTCCACTTCGGACTTGCCGATCAGCTTGCCGGGCGGACCCGGTTTTGCACCGAACCCCCGGGGGCGCTGCGCGCCGTGCCGATCGTCGGCGGGACGAAAGACCCCAAGCTCGACCGGATCGTGGCGCTGCGTCCCTCCATCGTCGTCGCCAACAAGGAGGAGAACCGCCGCGAGGACATCGAAGCGCTGCGGGTAGCTGGCCTGACGGTCCTCGTGACGGACCCCAATACGGTAGAGGAGGCCGCGCGGATGATCGCGGAAGTGGCCGCCACGCTCGGCGTCAGTCCGCTGGGAGACCGGCTCGCGGCCGAGATCCGTTCAGAAGCCGCATCCGTCAATCCGATTCAGCCCGCCGTCCGCGTCTTCGTGCCGATCTGGAAGTCCCCATGGCTTGGCTTGGGCTGTGACACCTACGGGCACGACCTGCTTCGCGTTGCGGGCTTTACCAACGTACTCGGCGACCGCACGCGCTACCCGGAGGTGACGCTGGAGGCGATCGCCACGCTGACGCCGGATGTCGTGCTGCTGCCGGACGAACCGTATCCCTTTGGGCCGAAGGACATCCCGGCCTTCGCCGGCATCGCGCCGGCCATCCCGGTCGATGGCAAGCTCCTCTGGTGGTATGGCCCACGCGTGCCGGAGGCCATCCGCGAATTGCGCCCGCTCGCGGAGGCGATCGCGGCGGAACGTTGAGCGGCGGCACTACCGGGCGATGCTCTTGGTCCGCCCACGCGCGACGACTTCGCCGAGTTGGTTGGTGTAGGTCGTTTCGACCGTTTGGAGGACGAACGGGCCGGAGCCGCCGGACTTCTCTTCGAGCGAATGCAGCCGCGTCAGCGCGGAGATCGTGTCGCCGACATAGGCAGGCGCGAGAAACTCCCACTCTTCGCCGCCGAACATGACGCGCTTGACGCGCAGTTCGATGCGATGGCGCGCGGTACCGCCACGATAGATGCCGTCCTCCCGCATCGAGGCGACCGGCGCGTGCTGAGCGACGACGTGCGCCACATAGGTCGGGGGCGCGACGAGTGTCCGGTAGCCCGCGGCCGTGGCGGCCGCTTCGTCGAAATAGATCGGGTTGAGGTCGTCGACGGCGTAGGCGTAGCGCTGCGATTCCTTCGCGACGATCGTGCCCGAAACGGGCTCGCTGATCGCTTGGCCGACCAACGCCCGCGTCTGGTCTGGGATGAGCGATTCCGCCATGACCGGCCCCCTTTGACTCATTTACGGATCGATGAGCACGCCCGGGTTGAGGATGCCGCGCGGGTCGACGGCGCGCTTGGCGGCGCGCAACGCCTCCGCGAACGGGTCCGGGCGCTGGCCATCATACCAGGGACGGTGGTCGCGGCCGACGGCGTGGTGGTGCGTGATAGTGCCGCCGCCCGCCATCACGGCGTCGGAAGCCGCTTTCTTCACCTCGGCCCACATCTCAATCTCGCCCCCGGGCTTGCCGAGGCCTTGGAACGAGTAGTAGGGGGCCGGGCCATCGGGGTAGACGTGTGTGAAGCGGCAGCTCAACGTGCCGCCGCCACAGACGCGGCGCAGCGCCGCTTCCACGGCGGCGCGGACCGAGCGGTCGAACTCCGGCCAGCGGTCCCAGGTGATCGCTGTCTCGAAGGTATCGCCGACGAGGCCGAGGCCGGCCGTCAGGTTGCGCTGATACGGCGCTCGAATGAACGAGTTTCGCCACTCGCCGACAGCGCCCTGCCTGCCCGCGCTCCCGGCCGTTTCGCCCGTCGTGGGCCCATCGACGACGATGACGCCGTTGGCGTCGACGATACCGCCGGCCTCCTGGGCGATGCGCACGGCTTCCGCGATGAACGGCCCCTGCGGCAGATCGGCCGATTCGAAGCCAAGGATCAGGATCGCCTTGCTCCCATCCAGCCCAGCGGCGGCCCCCGCTTCGACGGGGTCGAGCACGCGGCAGTTGGCCGGCCAAAGTTTCGTCTGCACCACCCGCCGCGCGGCCTCGGCGGCGCCGGCCCAGCTCTCGAAGAGGACGCCCGCCGAGGCCCGGAAAACGGGCCGGCCCTGGACGCGCATCCACGCCTCGGTGACGATGCCGAGGATGCCTTCGCTGCCGAGGACCATGCGGTCAGGGCTCGGCCCGGCCCCGCTGCCGGGCAGCCGGCGCGATTCCCACACGCCGTTCGGCGTCAGCATCCGCACCGATTCGACGAGGTCGTCGATGTGGGTCTGGTTCGTGGCGTAGTGGCCGCCGGAGCGAGTGACAATCCAGCCGCCCAACGTGGACCACTCAAAGCTCTGCGGGAAGTGGCGCAGCGTGAGATTGTGGGGCCGAAGCTGGGCTTCGATCTCCGGGCCGAGGGCGCCCGCCTGGATCCGGGCGGCGCGCGAGGTGACATCGACTTCGAGCACCTGATTGAGGCCGCTGAGGTCGATGCTGACGCTGGGCCGGTCGCCGCCCGGCGGTTCGACGCCGCCAACGACCGAAGAGCCGCCGCCGTACGGGATAGCGACGATGTCGGCGCCGTCACACCACTCCAGCACGGCCCGGACCTCGTCTTCGCCGCTGGGGAAGGCGACGAGGTCGACGG
>CAMAUF010000154.1 GCA_945861295.1 bacterium
CATGGGGATCATGTAGCGGCGACCGCGACGGCGTATACTGTCGCTATGGCGACAACCCTCACCCTGACGCGCGAAGCGGTTTCGTATGACGGCCGCCGGATGACGCTGGCCGAGTTCGAGGCGTTGGATCTCGACGAAATCAAGCCGTACCTCGAATGGTGGGACGGAGTTGTGGTACAAAAGCCTGTGCCTAATCGCAAGCACGTCGACACTCAGGCAGAGTTCACCACGGAGTTCCGGCTGCATCAGCGAGTCCACGGCGGATTCTCCGGCCCCGAAGGCCACGTTTGGTTCGAAGGCCGGGGCTATAAGGTCCCCGATGTCGCCTATTGGGCGCCCGGCCGCGACCAGGGCGATGACCAGCGGCTTCTCCCGCCGACCCTCGCGGTCGAAGTCTGTTCGCGGCGGCGTGACATGCCGAAGCAACGAACCAAGTGCCGCGAGATGCGCGACGCCGGCGTCGACGTCTGTTGGCTAGCCGACCCGGACACACGAACCATCGAGGTCTTCGACGAAGCGAACGACGGGACGGTGCTCGGCGCGGCGGCGAACTTGAGTTCGCGCCATCTGCCGGGCTTCGCGCTGGGCGTGGCCGCCGTGTTTCCGGTCCGCTGACGGCCGCTGGTGTAGCGACGCTCGCGCGTCTGCCGAGGCCGGGAGCTGGCTCGCCGGAGGGCTGAGCCCGTCGAGAGACCCGTCGCTCGATCGCACGGCGCTGTTGCGGCGGTTGGCTGCCGCTAGTTGAGGCCGCCCTCGGCGCCCCAGACCATCAGGAACGTGATCCCTAGGACTGACAAGCCTTCGAGGCCGCCGAACATCTGGAGCTTGCGGGAGACCTCGCGGTAGCTGGGCGGCAGCGGCGCATCGTCCGGGAGGGTGTTGAGGATGCGCTCGGCTTCCCGGGCAAAGCCGCCCATGACGACGACGTCGAACGCGATCAGCGCCACGAACCAGGCGATCGCCCCTACCAGCCACTGCGGGAAGTCGTCCTTGTAGCCGGTTTGGTCCGAAAAGATGAGGCCAACGCCGAAAACGAGGATCAGCGCCCAGGAGGGATACAAGGCGACGCGCTGCAGGCGCCGGACGAACGCGAAATAGAACTTGGCCGCGCCGACGCCGTGGCTTTCTGCGAACGCCTGGAGGAAGGGCAGCACGAAGGTCATGCCCATGCCGAAGACGACGGCCGAGATGTGCAGGAACATGAGCGAACGGTAGCTTTCCATCGTCGGGGTGTGCCTCCGCCGCCCATGATACGGGATGGCGCGGAGTCCGCAGCCGGGGCAGGGCTGGTCTCCGTGGCCCGGCGCGTCCTAGCCGTTCTGGATAGGAGTGTCGCCTTGAGTGCCCGCCTTGACCTCCCCGTCCCGCCATCTGCGCTACACTGGATCCCACTATGCCCAAACTCGGATTTATCAGCCGCATCCTCGGCGACTCCAACGACCGCGAAATCAAGCGGCTCCACAAGATCGTCGACGAAGTCAACGGGTTCGACACGGAGCTTTCCGCCCTGCCGGATGAGCAGCTCTTCGCCAAGACGGCGGAGTTTCGCTCCCGGATAGCCGAGGGCGAAACGGTCGATGACCTCCTCACGGAGGCCTTCGCCGTCGCCCGCGAGACGGCCAAGCGAAAGGTCGGCGAGCGACCGTACGACGTCCAAATGATCGGCGGCATCGTCTTCCACGAGGGCAAAATCGCCGAAATGCGGACGGGCGAGGGGAAAACGCTGACGGCGGTCGCGCCTATCTATTTGAATGCGCTGACGGAGCGGGGCGTCCACCTCGTCACTGTCAACGACTACCTCGTCCGCCGCGACGCCGTCTGGTACGGCCCCGTCTACCACGCCCTCGGCCTCAGCGTCGGCATCATCCAGCACAACGGCGTTTCCTATCGCTACGTCCCTGGCTACAAGCCCGGGGACGAGGGCAGCATGGGTGGCCTCGAAGACCTCCCGCCCTGCAGCCGGCGTGAGGCCTATGGCTGCGACATCACCTATGGCACGAACAACGAGTTCGGCTTCGACTACCTGCGCGACAACATGGTCCGCAACGCGCCGGACAAAGTGCAGCGCGACCTGCACTTCGCCATCGTCGATGAAGTCGACAACATCCTGATCGACGAGGCGCGGACGCCGCTGATCATCAGCGGGCCGGCCGAGGAAGCGAGCGGCACCTACCAAACGTTCGCGCGCGCCGTCAAAGGGCTGCGGGACGAGCAAGACTTCGTGATCGACCACAAGCAAAAACACATCGCACTGACCGAAGAGGGCATCGGGCGGTTGGAACGCACGCTCAACATCCCGAACCTGTTCGGCGGCGAAGCACGGCTGGCGCGGCACTTGGAAGCCGCCCTCGACGCCGAATTCCTCAAGCGCATCGACCGCGAGTATGTCGTTAAAGACGGCGAGATCATCATCGTCGACGAGTTCACGGGGCGGCTGATGCCGGGCCGGCGCTGGAGCCACGGCATCCACCAGGCCGTCGAGGCCAAGGAGAACATCCCGATCCAACGCGAGTCGGTGACCCACGCGACGATCACCTTCCAGAACCTCTTCCGGCTCTACGAAAAGCTGGCCGGGATGACGGGGACGGCGGAGACGGAGGCCGAGGAGTTCGGCAAGATCTATAGCCTCGACGTGGTCGTGATCCCGACCAACCGCGACATGGTCCGAAGCGACCAGGCCGACATCATCTGGATCAACGAAAAGGCGAAGTTCAACGCCGTTGTCGGCGAAATCGAAGAGATGCACGAGCGCGCCCGGCCTGTCCTGGTCGGCACGACCTCGATCGAGAAGTCCGAGTATCTGGCGGCCCTGCTCGTTCAGAAAGGCATCCCGCACAACGTCCTCAACGCCAAGCAGCACGAACGCGAAGCCCACATCATCGCCGAAGCGGGCCGCGAAGGGGCTGTCACGATCGCGACGAACATGGCGGGCCGCGGCACGGACATCAAGCTTGGGCCGGGCGTCGCGGCGATCGGCGGCTTGCACGTGATCGGCACGGAGCGGCACGAATCGCGGCGGATCGACAACCAGCTCCGTGGCCGCGCCGGCCGCCAGGGCGACCCCGGATCGAGCCGTTTCTTCGTCTCGTTCGGCGACGACATCATGAAGCGGTTCGCCCCCGAATGGGTGCCCGGGATGATGCAGAAGCTCGGCATGACCGAAGACATGCCCTTGGAATCGCGGATGGTCGCCCGCGCGATCGAACAGGCGCAGACCAAGGTTGAGGGCCACAACTTCGATATCCGCAAGCGGCTGGTCGAGTTTGACGACGTGATCAACGAGCACCGGAGCGTCATCTATACCGAACGGGAAAAGATCCTCCACGGCGCCGACACGCGATCGAATGTGGTCGCGATGCTCGTCGAGGAGATTGAGAGCATCGCCAAGAACGCCGGGATCGATTCGGCGGCGGGCAAGGAGCTCCTCCACAACGAACTGCGCGAGATCCTCCCGCCCGAGGATGTGCCGTCGCTGGATGAGATGGATGAACTGAAGGGCGAGCTGCTTGACGAAGTGCTCGACCGCGCCGAAGACCGTTTCGAGACGCTCGAATCGGCCTACAGCGAACCACTGATGCGACAAATCGAGAGCTTCCTCTTGCTCGAAGCGATCGACTATCACTGGCGCGAACACCTGACGGCCGTCGATGACGTGCGTCAGAGCATCGGGCTCCAGGCCTACGCGCAGATCGACCCACTCGTCGCCTTCAAGCGCGAAGGCTTCGACATGTTCCAGCAGCTGCAGCAGAACATCCGCCGCCAAGTGGCGCGGACGGTATTCAAGGTGAAGGTGGAACGGACGGGGCCGCCAACTCCGGCCGCGGTTGCCCAACCCGGGGCGCAGAACGCCGTCGCTAGTCCGGCCGTTGTTACTCGCGCCGTCAACCCTCGCGGACCGGCTGGCCAGCCTGCCCCGCAACGAACAGCGGTTGGTCAGGGCGTTTCCAACGGCGCGAGCGGCCCGGCCGTGGCGCCGATCCTCGGCGGCTCGACCGCGCCGAACCTCGCGAACCTCTCCACCAACCGGGGCGAGGACGACGCCTTGCCGGCGGCAGCCGCGAGGAAGCCGGCGGCCGTCGCCGTTGCCATGAAGGCTGGCCGCAACGACCCTTGCCCCTGCGGCAGCGGCAAGAAGTACAAGAAGTGCCACGGCGTCTTGGGGTAGCGTGGCTCACCACTCGCATTTCCGCGGAAATCGCGAAGGCTCGAACCGATCAACAGTGCCGCGACGCGCACCCTCACCCCAACCTGTTCCCCCTTCCGTTGAAGGACGATGGGAGGGGGCTTCTTGGGGGAAAGTTGGAACTTCACCGGGAGCGATGGCCCGGCTCGCTGAGCGAGGTACACTCACGAGAATGGCCAACGGCGAATTCACCTGCGAAACCTGCGGCGCGAGCTTCGACCTCGCCCCGGCGACCAAACAGAAGTATCCAACCTGGCGTCCGAAACAGTGCATCCTTTGCCGCGGCAAGAGCGCCCCCGCGACAGGCGGGACGCAGCGGCGCGCGGCGGCTGGCCCGGGCACAGCTGCGCCGGCATACGGCTCCGACGAAGAGAAGCTCCAGGATGTGCTGAAGCGCTACTCTCGCGGCCCGGCGACCGGCGTGTTCACCGATGGCGCCTGCTCCGGCAACCCCGGCCCCGGCGGCTGGGGCGCCGTCCGTGTCGAAGACGGCAAGATCATCTCGGAGCGGCGCGGCAACGACCCAGGCACGACCAACAACCGCATGGAGTTGGCTGCGATGATCGCCGGGATCGAGATGATCGACGCCGACGAGCAGTTCGACGTCTACAGCGACAGCCTGCTCGTGGTCAACACCCTGACGAAGTGGGCGGCGGGTTGGAAAGCGCGCGGTTGGCGGCGCAAGGAGGGCGAAGTCATGAATCTGGACCTCGTCCAACGTGCCTATGCGCTGTTCCGGGAGCGCCCGGGCGTGCGCATCCATTGGATCAAGGCGCACGACGGTTCGCGCTGGAACGAATACGCCGATGCCCTCTCAACGATCGGCCTCGGTCGATAGGGGCCGCGCGAGTGGCCGGCGTTTCGCTGTGCGCCGCCGGACATGGCCACGGTGCGCTGTCCACCTGTTCTCCACCAAGTCGCCGGACTTGGGGATGTACCCTTTCGGCCACCAGGGGGATAGTCGAGTGATAATGGTGGAACAACGCGCTGGAGCGGCTTGATGAGGGCAGCGGTACTGGTGTGGACAGACCAAGGGTGGTCGGAGCCGCTCAGCGGCGCACTCGACTCGCCGGGCACGATTGTCCTCGCGTTCGGGTCCGCGGCCAGGGAGACCATCGCAGAGAGGATCGCCGAGTTGCGCGGCGCCTTCCCACGGTCCTTGATCTCCGGGTGCTCGACGGCTGGAGAGATCCTCGGCGAGGACATTCTCGACGGCTCGCTCGTCGTGACGGTCATGCGGTTCGAGACGGCGACGCTGCGGATGACCTACGCCGATGTCCCGCTGGCCGCGAAGAGTAGATGCGCGGGAGAGTCGATCGCCACAGACCTCGCCGGGCCGGATCTCCGCGCCGTCTTCGTCCTTTCCGATGGGCTCACGGTCAACGGATCGGAATTGATCCGGGGGCTGAACGCCCTGCTTCCCGCGGACGTCATGGTGACCGGCGGCCTCGCGGCGGACGGCGACCGGTTCGCCTCAACCTGGGTCATCTCCCAGGGCGAAGCCATATCTTCACGCGTGATGGCCGTGGGCTTTTATGGTCCCAGCTGCGGGTCGGGCACGGTTCCCGCGGCGGCTGGGACATCTTTGGACCCGAACGGGTGGCCACCCGGTCGGAAGGCAACGTCCTCTTTGAGTTGGACGGCCGCCCCGCCCTCGACCTCTATAAAGAGTACCTTGGCGAGCTATCGGCCGGATTGCCGGCCACGGCCTTGCTCTTCCCGCTCGCCATCCTCGGGGCCGGCGGCCAAGCGGATATCGTGGTGCGCACGGTCTTGGCCGTGGATGAAGCGCAGAACTCGCTCACGTTCGCGGGGGACGTCCCGCAGGGATCGACTACGCA
>CAMAUF010000155.1 GCA_945861295.1 bacterium
TCGCAGGGGCCGACCGCGCCAGCCTCGCCCGAACACATGCCACGGCCTGCCGCAAGCAATGAGGCCCGGCGTTTCAGCGGCAAGGCCTTGGTCGCCGGCCTTGGCTTGATGGTTGCGGTCGGAGCGATCCTTGGCGTGGTCCTCGTTCCCGGCGGCGACGATGAGTCGCCAGCCGTTTCGGGCCGGGCGTCAGCGTCAGCCACTACGGCGACCGCGGCGTCACCAACGGCCCGGCCCTCGAACGCGCCTCCGCCAGCGGCGACGGCGACACCCACCACGACGGCGTCGGCGACCACTGTGCCCGCAGCCACGCCGCTGCCCTCGGTCACCCCGCCCACCACCGCGAATGGCCGTTCACGCCTGACCTCGGGTATGACCGCCGTGGTGACCCTCGCGGGCTGCGCTCTCAAGGCATCGATCGAGGCAACTGAAGGGCCGAGCCGGACGAACCGTGTCGTGCTCGAACTCTGCGAGGGCGACGAGGTTATCGTCGCGACCAATTCGCCGGTCGATTCCACGGTCCGGGTCACGGAAGGTTTGGTTTTCTGGCGAGTGCTTGTGAAGAAGAGCGGCGACGTGCTCTGGGTGAAGGAAGTAGAGGTCGAAAGCGGTCGCCGCTTCCTCAACCCCGTGATTGCGCGGTGAGGGCTTGGGGCGGGATGCGCGCTGGGGCCGTCCGCCCTACCCTGTGAGTTCCATTATGGCCGTCCGAACCCTCACCCACCTCCAGCGGCTTGAGGCCGAGAGCATCCACATCATGCGGGAAGTCGTCGCCGAGGCGGAGCATCCCGTGATGCTCTACTCCATCGGCAAAGACAGCTCGGTCATGTTGCGTCTCGCCCAAAAGGCCTTCTTCCCCTCCACGCCTCCGTTCCCGCTGCTCCATGTCGATACGACCTGGAAGTTCCGGGAGATGTACGTGCTGCGCGAGAAGATGGCCGCCGAGCTCGGCATGGACCTGCTCGTCCACAAGAACCCTGACGCCATCGCCCAGGGCATCAACCCGTTCGACCACGGCTCGGCTGTGCATACGGATATCTGGAAGACGCAGGGCCTGATCCAGGCGCTCGACCACTACAAGTTCGACGCGGCCTTTGGCGGGGCGCGGCGGGACGAAGAGAAGTCCCGCGCCAAGGAGCGCATCTTCTCGTTCCGCACGGCACAACACCGCTGGGACCCGAAGAACCAACGCCCCGAGCTCTGGCGGCTCTACAACGCCCGCAAGCACGAGGGCGAGAGCATCCGCGTCTTCCCGATTTCGAATTGGACCGAACTCGATATCTGGCAGTACATCTACCTCGAAAACATCCCGATCGTGCCGCTCTACTTCGCCGCCGAACGGCCGGTGGTGGACCGCGACGGGCAGTGGATCATGGTCGACGACGACCGCATGCGCTCGCGCCTCGGCCCAGGCGAGACGGTGCGGACCAAGAAGGTGCGCTTCCGCACCCTCGGTTGCTACCCGCTCTCGGCCGCGATCGAGTCCGAGGCCGACACCCTGCCGAAGATCATCCAGGAGATGCTGCTCGCCAGGACGTCGGAACGCCAAGGCCGGTTAATCGACTTCGATTCCTCTGGGTCGATGGAGAAGAAGAAGCAAGAGGGCTACTTCTAGTGGCGACCACCGCTCCAGCCTCCGCCCCAGAAGCGTTGATCGCAACCGACATCGAGGCCTATCTCGACGCCCACGCGGCCAAGAGCTTTCTCCGCTTCATCACCTGCGGCAGCGTCGACGACGGCAAGAGTTCGCTCATCGGCCGCCTCCTCTATGAATCGCAGATGCTCTTCGAGGACCAACTCGCCACCCTCGAAGCGGATTCGAAGAAGGTCGGCACACGCGGGGGCGAAATCGACTTTGCCCTGCTGCTCGACGGCCTTCAGGCGGAGCGCGAGCAGGGGATCACGATCGATGTCGCCTATCGCTTTTTCTCGACAGAGCGCCGCAAGTTCATTGTCGCCGATACCCCGGGCCACGAGCAGTACACGCGCAACATGGTCACGGGCGCCTCGACGGCGGATCTCGCGGTCATCCTGATCGACGCCCGCAAGGGTGTGCTCGTCCAAACCCGCCGGCACAGTTATCTCGTCTCGCTGCTCGGGATCCGGCACATCGTGGTCGCCGTCAACAAGATGGACTTGGTCGAATATTCGCGTGAGACTTTTGAGCGGATCGAAGCCGAGTACCGTGCCTTTGCCCGCAACATCGGCCTCGACGATATCGTTTGCATCCCGCTTTCGGCCGTCGTTGGCGACAACGTCGTCGAACGGAGCGAGCACACTCCTTGGTACACCGGGCCGACGCTGATGGAGCATCTCGATACGGTCGAGGTCACGGACGAAGCACAGGCGAAGCCGTTTCGGATGCCGGTCCAGTGGGTCAACCGGCCGAACCTCGATTTCCGCGGCTTTTCCGGCACCGTTTCCGAAGGCGTCGTCCGCACCGGCGACCGCGTGCGCATCCTGCCCTCGGGCCGCGAGTCTCGCGTCGCGCGAATCGTGACCTACAACGGCGACCTCGAAGCGGCGGTCGCCGAGCAATCGGTCACGCTCACGCTCACCGACGAAGTCGACGTCAGCCGAGGCGACATCATCGTGACCGCCGCCGCCCTCCCAGAAGTTGCGGACCAGTTCGAGGCGACGGTTGTCTGGATGAGCGAAGAGCCGATGCTGCGCGGGCGCAACTACCTGATGAAGATCGGGACGCGCACGGTCACCGCGACGATTGCGCCGATCAAGCACAAGGTCAACGTCAATACGATGGAGCACCTCGCCGCCAACCGGCTCGACCTCAACGAGATCGGCATGTGCGAACTCGAACTCGACCGGCCGATAGTCTTTGAACCGTACGAAACCAACCGTGACCTTGGTGGCTTCGTGCTGATCGACCGGATGACCAACAATACCGTCGGCGCCGGTTTGCTGCGATTCGCCCTGCGCCGTTCGCAGAATGTGCATTGGCAGGCGCTCGACATCAACAAACAGGCCCAGGCAGCCCTGAAGGGGCAGCGGCCAGCGGTTATCTGGCTGACCGGCCTCTCGGGCTCGGGCAAGTCGACGATCGCGAACCTGTTGCAGAAGCGGCTGCATTCGCTCGGGCGGCACACGTATTTGCTCGATGGCGACAACATCCGCCACGGCCTCAACAAGGATCTCGGCTTCACGGCCGAGGCCCGCGTCGAGAACATTCGCCGCATCGCGGAAGTGGCGAAGCTGATGGTGGACGCCGGCCTGGTCGTCATCACCGCCTTCATTTCGCCCTACCGTTCGGAGCGGCGTATGGCCCGGGACCTGCTGGAAGCGGGCGAGTTCATCGAGGTCTTCGTCGATACGCCGCTCGCTGTCGCGGAGGCACGCGACCCGAAGGGCCTGTACGCGAAAGCCCGCGCCGGCGAGATCGCGAACTTCACCGGGATCGACGCGCCGTACGAAACCCCGGAAGCGGCCGAACTCGTGATCGACACGACGGTAGTGAGCGCCGAAGAGGCGGCCGAAGCGATCCTTGTCCACCTCCGCGACGGCGGCTTTCTCGCGGGCTAGCCAGATCCACGGCGACGAGATTGGCTATACTGACGCGGTGACGACGCCCACAGCGACCCTTACTCTCGATGAATTCCTCGCGTTGCCAGAGGAGAAGCCGTACCGCGAGTACCTCCGCGGCGAAGTCATGGAGAAACCCATGGCGAACGACCTTCACGGATCCGCGACCGCGCGGCTAATCACGGAGTTCTGCAATTACCTCGACCGCACGGGCGAGGGCGTGGTGCGTAACGAAGTGCGGCATGCCGCGCGAGCGGAAGAATGGGTCTATCTGCCGGATATCCACGTCCGGGTGGGCGTGGGCGCGGAATTGACGCCGTTGCTGCGGGGCGCGGTGGAGCGCCCGCCCGACTTCGCGATCGAAGTGCTCTCGCCGGATGACCGCCCCTACCGCTGGATTGAGCGAGTCAACCTGTACATGAAATCGGGGACGCGCCTGCTCTGGGTGGTCGACCCGAAAGCGGAGACGATCCGCGTTTACCGGCCCGGCGCCCAGACGCGGGTCCGGCGCGCGGGCGACACGCTCGATGCGACGCCCGTGCTCCGTGAGTTCTCGCTTGATGTGGGCCGCTTCTTCGCCAAAGTGCACCACCGCTCCTGAGCAGCGGCAGCGGGTTCGGCTACCGCCGGGCCCCGCGCTGGATGAGGATCACATCGGCGATCACCCTGCCGCTGGCCCGATCGATGCCGCCGGAGACGGTCAAGATCGTGCCCGACGGCAGTTCGCCGCGGCGAAGCGCCGCCATGACGATCCCGCTCTGGCCAGCGACGATCCGGGTATCCGGCTGGACGAGCACTTCCCGCGGGCCGGCCGCCGTTTCGATCGTGAACACGGGGCCCTCCCGTGAAACGAACGTGCCTCTCACTTCGACCAACCGAGGTTTCGCCTGGCCGGCGACCGGCGTGGACGTGCTGCCGGGTGAGGATGGAGTGGCGATGCTGAGCGCGAAGGTGTCTGCGCCCCCGCCCGAGCCGGTCAGCTCGACTCGGGCGCCGAGGACGTTGGCCGAGGTGACCAACTGCTGGATCGACGGAGCGTCGAGGTGGGCGGCGTAGCGGCGGCCGTCCGCCGTTTCGACGACCACCTGTCCGCGCACGCCGTCAGGAGAAAGCGTAAATGCCACCACCTGGCCGACGATGGCGGCGTGAGGAGCACGGAGGCGCTGGACTACTACCGTTTTGGGCGACGTCCCCAGGACATCGCCAGTGGCGAGCGCCAGAGTGCGCGCGGCGATCCGGATCTGGCGCGGCGCGTTCGCCTCCACGACTCCCGCCACGAGCACGCGCGCGCCTTTCTTGAGACCCGCGGTCCCGGAGGGGGCCTCGCCGTCGATGACCGAAGTCAAGTCGTTGATCGCGACCTCCACAGGGCCGAGTTCAGAGTCGATGACGACCGTTTGGCCCTCGCCTTCGCCGGCGGCGCCGGTCGCCGTCACGACTCCTTCGATCTGGACGTAGTCGCCGGGCGTCAGCACTTGGGCCGCGGCTGTTTCGACACCGCCACCCATGAGAAGGACGGCGAAGATTGCGGCGACGCCCAGGATGGCGATCGCAGCCGCCGTGCCCGCGAGGGCGAGGGTCGACTTGCCAGCGAAGAGCCATGCCAGCAGACCGCCACGGCTCTTGTTGACGTGCGACAAGGCGGGCGACGGCTGGTTGGCGGCGACGAAGCGTTCGAAGCGGGCCCGCGCGGACGGCATCGTCGCAGCCGCCTCCGCACGCACGACGGGCGTCGCCGCGCGGACCGATTCCGCGCCGCGAAGCAGGTCCGCCAGGAGCGCGCGCTCCTCGGCCGTCACACCAGCTCGGATTTCGCCCGTGGCCAGCGCTTCGTCCAAGAGCCTATCGAGTCTATCGTCGCGGCTTTCGGCCATCAGGCGCCCCTCGCTTCGGCGTATACCGTCCCGGCAAGCCCGCGCTGCATGGCCGCGAGGGCGCGCCTCTGGAGGTTCTTGACGGCGTCTTCGGAGCGGTCCATCTGCGCCGCCGTCTGGGCGACCGACTTGTCGAGCAGAAACCGCAGGGTGAGCACCGTCTGTTGGTCGCTGGTCAGCGCCTTCATCACTCCGAGGAGGTCGGAGCGGATGTCGACGGCGGGTGTCGCGTCCGGCACTGGCGGGGTCATCGTTTCCACGAGTTCCTCCTGGTAGCCGCGGCGCATCCGCTTCTTGATGTGGTCGCGGACGAGGTTACGCGCGATCCCGATGAGCCAGCCTTGGATCGGGACGCCTCGGTAATCGAACGAATCGACGCGCGAATAGGCGACCTCGAAGGTTTGCGCGGCGATGTCCTCCGCTTCATCGGCCCCGCTGAGGCGAAAGCGGACGAAGCCGAAGACGGCGTGGTAGTGCTCTTCGAAGATCTCGCCCCAAGCTTGCGGGTCGCGCGCGGCCGCACGCCGCGCCAGCGCCTCGGCATCGCTACGGCCATCCGCCGCCTGCTCATTGGGGGCCACCTCTCTGTTTTGCACCGCGGGTTCACT
>CAMAUF010000156.1 GCA_945861295.1 bacterium
GTTATCCTCTGACCGCTCTTTGACGAGGTTCTGCGGGTCGGCCTTGACGACGATGTCCGTGCGTTCAGGCGGGTCGCCGGCGAGGTCGAGGTCGATGGTGACCGACTCTCCGGTGCCGACCTTGGCGTCGATGACCGTCTGCCCCGCCACGAGCCCAGCCGGGTTGGTCGTGATACCAACGACAAGCGGCCCGGAGTACGGTTGCCCCTCGTTCGTGATCGTGATGCGGAGCAGCCTCCTGGCCCCGTCGACCACGAAGCGAGCGTCCGATGGTGTCAGGTCCGGGCCGTCGGTCTGCTGAGTTGGCGTCGGCGAGGGCGACGCCGATTCGACGGGGGTGGCGGTCGCGCGGGTCGGCGACGCCACGGGCGTCGCGCGAGCCTCCCGCACTGGGACCAGCGTCAACGAATCGGATTCTTGGATGGCCGCGCGGCGGACCCAACGGCTCCCAGCGTCGTCGATCAGGAGCCACTGGCTGTCGCTCGACCGTCCGAAGATCGTGATCTGCTCGTCGGGGTTGACGGCGCCCGTCACGCTGAACTGAGGGCCAGGCCCAGAGAGGACGTTCGACCGCGCCACGACCCGCCCGCGGATGCCCTCTGGCGCCTGCCCCGGGTCCTCCCGCGCGATCACCGTGATCTTGTCAGAGTCGACCAACTTCCCAGCCTCGGTGGCCGCCCTCACGAAGATCGTGTATTCACCGCGTTGGACGAACTCAAACGCTATCTGAGCGGTGAAGGTGCCCGCCTCGCCCGGCGTTGGGCTGTCCGAAACGGCGGCGACTTCGTTGTTTACAAAAAGTTGGAACCGGACGACCGGGTCGAAGGGCGAGTGCGCTTGGACGGCGAAGTCCTGCACCTTGCCAGACTCGACGCGCGTCCCGCTGCGAGGCGAAAGGACGCGGGCCGACTGCTCGCCGGTCGTGACGACCACCGCCGTCGGCGGCGCCGCCGGTCCATCACCGCCTGTGCGTTGGACGAAGGAGTAGAGGGTGAAGATCGCCGCCCCGCCGACGATGATCGCCAAGGCGACGAAGACAAAAAAGGCTGGATGATGCGTGGCGCTGTCACCCTCGTAGCCGAACGCTCTGCCGGAACGCCCGGCGCGGAGGGGCGGTTCATACGGCGGCGGGTCCCAGTCGTACGCCGTCTCGGCGCCGATGGTGTCGAGCGAGTCCTCATCGGGAAGGCCGTACGTGAGGCCGATGACCGGTTCGTCGTCATCATCAAGGTCTGGGGGCGGGAAGCGATCACTCATGGCGCGACAATTCTGCAGACTCACGGTATCGCGGCCAGCCGGTGGGTGTCGATTCCGGCGGCAAGGAGGCGGCAAGGCCGGAGACGCCCACCGAATTGACGACGCTAGCTCATCCGCCGAAGCCCGTGCTGCGTCACCAGCGCGGCGCCGGCGACCACCATCGTCACACATCCGCACAGGATCACGTATTCGCGGGCGCCCATCCAGTCGGCCGCGGGCCCGGCGGCCAGCGAACCCAGAGGCCCGACCCCGAGGAAGACAAGCGAGTGCACCGCCATCACGCGCCCCATCACTTCCGGGGGCGTCGCTCCTTGGATCAGCGTCTGGTTCAGGTTCGTGTAGAAACCGCCCGTCAGCCCCCAGGCGACATGGAGCAGCGCGAGGCCCGCGTACCAGGGCGAGAGTCCCATGACTGCGTAAATCAGTCCGGCCACGATAAGCATCACCATGAACCATCGACCCTTGTCGCGCATCGCGGTCCGCGAGGCGAGGAAGAGCGAGCTCACGATCATGCCCATGCCCATGAATCCGAAGAGCATGCTCGAAGCGAACGCGCCGCGATGCAGCTCTTCTTTCGCGATCCGCGGGATAAGGACGCCGGATGACCCTTGGAGGAAGAAGGAGCCAACCAGCAGGAGCAGCACAAGCATGGCGATCGGCCGATGCTTGGCGACGAAGGCAAAGCCTTCGCCGAGGTCCGCCCAAAGGCTGGCGCCGGCTCGTCTCGCAAGCGCGGCGGGGATCTTGAGCGGCAACAAGGTG
This sequence comes from bacterium, assembly GCA_945861295.1. Classification (GTDB taxonomy): domain Bacteria; phylum Chloroflexota; class Dehalococcoidia; order Tepidiformales; family Tepidiformaceae; genus CAMAUF01. Next base: position 2,020 of record CAMAUF010000156.1, read on the forward strand.
GCGAACGACAGTGCATAGAGGATGGCCTGAAGCGCGAATGCCGCGCCGATCCCCCAGAGACCGATTGCGATGCCGCCCACGGCCGGCCCGATCACCATCGCCACGTTCTGGCCCAGCGTCATCAGGACAATCGCGTTCATCAACCGCTCGCGGGGCACGATGCTGGGGAGGACGGCCTGGCGCACGGGCTGCCCGAACGCGAGGGCCGTCCCCAGCGCCAGTGCCAGGCCGAATGTCAGCGGGACCGTGATCGCGTCCGCGAAGACGAGCGCCGCTGTCACACAGGAGATGATGAACGCGCCGATGACGCTGCCCTGAAGGAGGATGCGGCGGTCGATGCGGTCCGAGAGCAGCCCCGCCGGTAGGGCGATGAAGAACACGGGGATGCCCAGGGCGAACGCCACCAGCCCGGCGGCCTTCGACCCGGTGCTCAGGTCGAGCACCAGCCAGACGAAGGTGAACCGCTGGATCCCTTGCACCAGGGCGAAGTTGAACGAACTCAGCCAGAGGTAACGGAACGGCGCGCTCCGGAAAGCGTCGAACATCGCGGCTTGGTCCGGTCCGGGGGCGGGGAGCTCGATGGTCGGCGCTTGGACGGTCACCGTCCGGACTATACGCGCCCGGCCGACAAGCGCGGCCCCGCTAGTTTGGTTCGCTGGCGTGCGGCCCGCCGCGATCCGCGCGCCACCGCCCGCTTCGGCATCGCCAGCCGCCGCCCCAGCATGACGCCGTCGGACCGCCACCGCCCGCTTGAAAGCACTCAGTATCCCCTCACGACCAACTCATCACCCTTTGACTCACCAGCCACTCACAAGCAACACATGACCCCTGTGTGCTCCGCGCCACGAAACTCAAGCCGCCCAAATGCCTCCTGCGCGGGCGATCGGCGCGCTCCCTCGCCCACCGCAGTGGGAGACGGCCGGGGTGAGGGCGCGGGGGCCCAGGCCGATCTCCTCCCGGCCAACTCACGCGGAGCACAGCCCCAACTCATGCCCTCCGTGCGGTGAGCACACGTCCAACTCACGAAATTTTCGGCGGCGGCGCCCAGCTCCTGGCCGGCCGTAGGCCCCTGACGCCGGTGGTAGTACTATCGACGCTTCTCGCAAGGAGGGTGTCCCGATGCAATCCGTCGTCGTCGTCGCCGCCACCAAGAAGGGCGTGTTCGTCCTTCGCAGTTCGCTCGAACGGAAGGAATGGCAGCTCAAGGGTCCGTTCGTCAGCGGGATCGATGTCAACCACGCCGTCATCGACCCACGCAACGGCCGCCTCTATACGACCGCCAACGACCCCTGGTTCGGGCCGCAGGTCCGGTATTCGGATGACCTTGGCGAGAACTGGGCCGATACAGCGACGAGCCCCCGGTTCCCCGGCGAACCGACCCCGGACGCGCAGAACCCCTGGTTTTTTCAGCCCGGGAGGGTGACAGACCGCTTCTGGCGAATCGAACCAGGCCCGGCGTCGGCGCCGGAGACGCTGTATTGCGGGGTCGCGCCGGGCGCTCTCTTCGAATCGCACGATGGCGGCGCCACCTGGCGGGAGAACGGCGCCCTCAGCGGGCACGCCACCCGCGCCGGCTGGCAGCCGAGCAACGGCGGATTGGCGATGCACTCGATCGTCCTCGACCCTGCCAACTCGAAGCGGATGTGGATCGCCGTCTCCGCCGGCGGCGTTTACCGGACCGATGACGGCGGGGCCTCGTGGACGCCAAAGAACAGCGGCATTCGCGACTTGGGCGCGACGTTCGACCCCAACCTGCCGCTCTATCCTGAAAGCGGCCAGTGCGTGCACCAACTGGTACGGGCGCCTGGCGACGGCGATCGGCTCTACCTGCAAACCCACCTGGGGACGTATCGCACAGACGATGGCGGCGACAACTGGACGGACATAACGGCCGGGTTGCCCTCCGAGTTCGGCCTGGCTATGACCGCCCATCCGCACGACCCCGACACGGCGTTCGTCGCGCCGATTCAGGCGGGCGAACTGCGCGTGCCGCCCGATTTCGCGCTTCGCGTGTATCGCACCCGCAACGCCGGGCGCGATTGGGAGCCCTTGGGCATCGGGCTCCCAGCTGAACAGGCGTTTATGACGGTGTATCGCGGCGCCCTCGGCCACGACGCCCTCGACCCGCCCGGGTTCTACGTCGGTACCAACACCGGCCAGCTCTACGCCAGCATCGGCGACGGTGGGACGTGGTCGTTGATTACGCCGAACCTGCCGCCCATCTCTTCCGTCGAGGCTGCCATCCTCGGCTAGCGGTAGCGTAGAGTAGACCCCACTACTTGGGGGACAATTATGAACTACCGCAACCTCGGCCGTTCAGGGCTCCAGGTCTCCGTCGTCGGCATCGGCTGCAACAACTTTGGTCGCCGCTGTGACCCGGGCCAAACGGCGGCCGTCGTCAACGCGGCGCTCGATCTGGGCGTCAATCTCTTCGATACGGCCGACGTCTACGGCCCTCGCGGCCTCTCCGAGGAGTACCTCGGCCGGGCGCTGGCCGGGCGGCGTCACGAGGTCGTCATCGCCACCAAGTTTCGCGGCCAGATGGGCGATGGCCCGATGCTCTCCGGCGCGTCCCGCCGGTACATCATGCAGGCTTGTGAGGCCAGCCTGAAGCGGCTCGGGACCGACTACATCGACCTCTACCAGATCCATTCGCCCGACCCGGCGACGCCGATCGAAGAGACCATGCGGGCGTTGGACGACCTCGTCCGCCAGGGCAAGGTCCGCTACACCGGCCATTCGAACTTCAGCGGCTGGCAGACGGCGGAGGCGCACTGGCTCGCCGAATCGCGGCATCTCACGCCGTTTATCTCGGCGCAGAACCCGTATAGCCTCCTCGACCGGGCCGTGGAGCGGGAACTCGTGCCCGCCTGCGCCAAGGATGGCGTCGGCATCCTGCCCTACTTCCCGCTCGCGAGCGGCTTTCTGACGGGCAAGTACCAGCGCGGCGCGCCGATGCCCGAGGGCGCCCGGCTGACGAACATGGGCGCCATGGCCGAACGCATCATCAACGACCAGAACTGGGACAAGGTCGAAAAGCTGACGGCGTTCGCCTCCGAGCGCGGCCACTCGATCCTCGACTTGGCTATCGGCTGGCTTGCGAGCCTGGACCACGTCGGCAGCGTCATCGCCGGCGCGACCAAGCCGGAGCAGGTCGAGGCGAACGTCCGGGCTGGCGAGTGGCGGCTGACGACTCTGGAACTCGCCGCGGTTGACGCCATCACCAAGTAGCGTGGCTGGTTCCCAGGTTCCGGGAGCGGGAAGGAGGAGACCCGTAGGCACGTCCGGTCGATTGAGCTGCTCAGGAGCCGTGTTCGCCCGCGAGGCCTTCCATCTCGCTGACAACCGCGGCGAGTTCATCGGCCAGGCCTTTGGGTATGCCAGTCCGGAACTCAGCCGCGAGCGAGCGGTAGTACCAGAGTATCTCGGGCTTCGACGAGGAAAAGCGCGACCAGACGCCCTCACCGTCTTGCCGCAAGTCGGAGAGGATCGAACGCGCGTTGTGCAGCTTGTCGCTCGCCGACACGAGCCGCGTCGAAGCAGTGGCGTGCTGGAGGTGCTCCAGGTAGGCGACTTTCCGCTGCTTCCAGGGAAGCTTCTCGCCGTCACCGTCGTTGTCGCTACAGGCCCGGACGACCTCCGCAACCTTGTCGCCGAAGAGCAGTCCGATGGTCTCTAGCGTTGACGTACCGCCCTGGTCTTCGACGGCGTCATGCAAGAGAGCCGCAATAGCCTCGTCTTCGTCGGCCCCGTGCTCGAGCGCGAGGCTGGCGGCCCCGAGCAGGTGCGAGACGTACGGGATCGCGGTGTCGTTGCGCAGCTGATCCCTGTGGAGCCGTGCGGCGAAGGCGAGCGCGGTCTCGAACCGGGATGAAAGGATGGGTTCGGGCAAGATGGGGCTCCTTCTGCGAGTCTCGAACCAAGCAGCCGTACCGCGACCACTCGCCGCCGCGTACTCTGACCCGGGAGCTGAACCATGGCAACTACCGAGAAC
>CAMAUF010000157.1 GCA_945861295.1 bacterium
AGCGACTATCCGACCGGCCGGATCGTGAAGGATGCGGAGATGGAAACACTCAATCTGCGCTGCGACCCCTTCCATGGCGAGTGGAACTACTCGCTGCTTCCCCGCCCACGGCTCCTCGTCCCAGAACTGTAATTTCCTGACAGGCCCCAAGTCATGCTCGGGACGCTGCGCCGCGACGGCTGGACCCGGATCTCACCGACCGAGTACGTCTTCTTCGAAGGCGAGCTCGTGCTGGGCGGCATGTGGCAGGCGAAGAAGGCGCTCGACCTGCTCCGCGACTCCCGCTGCACCCTCCACAGCGTGACGACGGACAAGGACGGCCAACAGGGCGACGTCAAGCTGTACGGCCGCGCCCTCCCGGTCGAGGATCCGGCGTGGCTGGCGCGCTATTGGGACCACATCTTCGCGCTCCAGAACTTCCGGCCGAACGGCCCGGCGCACGTCTTCACCATCGATGTCGAATCCGCTGGCTACATCGTGTTCAGCGGCGACGGCATGATGCGATGGCTAACGTGGCCTGGCAACCAGTGGCGGAGCGGCAAGTCTTCCTAGCGTCTCAGGCGCCGGGACCGAAGACGGGCTTCCGCTTTTCGACGAACGCCTTGAACGCCTCCTGGCGGCCGGCCGCGGCGGCGGCGCTCGGCGGGCGGAGATGGCGCTCCGTCTCAAGGTCGACGTAGTCCGCGAAGCCCATCTTCTCCGCCGCGAGGTAGTGCGCCTTCATCCGAAGCAGAACGCTCGGCGCTCGGGCCAGCAAACTCTCGACCATCCCAGCGACCGCCGACCGGAACCCGTCGTCTTCGATTAGCCGCGTCACAAGTCCGATGCGATGCGCCTCCTCAGCAGGGAACTTGTCCGGGAAGAACGAGAGGTCCCGCGCCCGCGAGGCGCCGATCAGGCGTGGCAGCGACCACGGGATGCCCATGTCCCCGGCGACCGCCACGTTCAGGAAGGCCGTGTTCAGCACGGCCGAACGCTTGGCGACCCGAATGTCGCAGGCGCAGGCCCAGCCGAGGCCGGCCCCGGCCGCGGCGCCGTTGATCGCGGCGATCGTGACCGCCGACATCTCGTGAAGGAGCACCGGGACGCGGAAGTGGTGCGCCTCGGCCGTATCCGACGGGTCGATCGCGCCCGTCGCCCAGTTGAGGTCGGCCCCCGGGCAGAAGGCGCGCTCGCCGGCCCCAGTGAGCACGAGCACGCGGACCGACCGGTCGGCGGCGGCGCGCGTCAGGGCTTCGTGCGTCTCGCGGACCATGGTGTTGGTCATGCCGTTGCGCTGTTCGGGGCGATTCAGTGTCAGGGTCGCGAGACCGCCGGCGGCCTCGTACGTGATCGTGCTATAGGTCATTGCTGGCTCCGTCGGGTGGATGGCGCTGAGCATACAACACGGGATTTACCCTGCTCCTTCGCGGGTAGGATGGCGGACAGTGACCAAAAGCAACTGACGTACTCCGCCAGCAGGTTCTGGCCCTATCGGAGCCGGATCGGGTTGGCGCCCCTCACCGGCCTTCCGGCCTCAGTAGCTGGCCATGATCGCCAGGACGTTGGCGATGTACTCCTTCGTGTCGTCATAGAAGCCGATCGTGTGGACGGATTGCCAGCCCTGGTAGTACGCCGCCAAGCTGAGCTCGATGTCCCAGCCGGATTCGAGCAGCCAATGGCGAAGGATCGCCGCCCCCATGCGCGCGTTCGCGAGCGGGTCGACATCCCATTCGGTCGCGTCGGCGACGAGGTTCTCCAGAGCCCAATCCGCCGTGCCGGGCATGACTTGCATGACGCCGATCGCGCCGGTCGAACTGACCATCGCCTGATTCCAACCGCTCTCCTGCCACGCCACCGCCTTCACCAGGTTGGCCGGGAGACCGAACTCGGCCGCGGCGCTCGCCAGGATGGAGGCGTAGTCGCCACGATTCACGGGCGCCACCACGCTCGGCACAGCCAGCACTTGGCCGATCTGGATGAGGTTGGAGTTGGCGAGGCCGTTCATCTCGACCAGCGCCGCGACGGTCGTCCCATACCGCAGCGCGATATCGGCGAGCGACTGGCCCTCCGTCACGATATGGGTGCGACTCGCGACCCGTGGTGCGGCGGCCGCCGCGTTGCCGGGGATCACCAGCACTTGGCCCGCGAACACGTGGTCTGGGTTGCGGAGGCCGTTAGCCTGTTCCAGCGCCTGGAGGCCCACCTCGTATTCGTCCGCGATCCCGCTCAAGGTCTCGCCGGCGGCTACGATGTGCGTGCGCTGCCAAAGTTCCGGGCCAGATTGAGAGGCGAGCGCGCCCGGCACGATCAGCGTCTGGCCGATGAAAATATGGTTGGCGTCGGCGAGGCCGTTCGCCGCGATGATTACGTCAGCCGCGACCCCGTAGCGGCCAGCGATCGCGCTCAAGGACTCGCCGGCAACGACCACGTGCGTCCCGCTGCCCGACGCTGCTCCAGGACGCCCGTTGGGGACCGTTAACACCTGCCCGGCGACGACCGAATCCGGGTCGCGCAAGCCGTTCGCGTCGAGCAATGCCTGCAACGGGACAGCCCAGTAGCCAGCGATGCCGCCGAGTGTTTCACCGGGCTGCACGGTGTGTTGGCGGCCGCCGACCGCCGCGGGGGCTACGGCGCCGGGGATGGTCAGGACCTGGCCGACGGTGATCGCATCGGCGTCGTCGATCCCGTTGGCGGCCATCAGACCTTGCAGCGTCACGCCGTAGCCGCTGGCGATGCCCGTCAGTGTGTCCCCAGCCGCCACGACGTACTGGCGGCCGACGGTTGCCGCCTTAGCGGCGCCGCCCGGGATCAGCAAATCCTGACCGGCTTCGATGTGGTCCGTGTTCGTGAGGCCGTTGATGGATGCGAGTTCCTCGATCGGCACGCCATACTGGTCCGCGATCCCGGAAAGCGTTTCGCCAGGCTGGACGACATGCGCCGCCGCTGGAGTGAGCGCTGCGAGGGCGAACGCGACCGCGGTCCACCCGGCGAAGAGGCGACGCCGGAGGACGCCCGGTCGCGGCCCAGCGGGGGTGGGCCAGGACGGGTAAGGCATGAGGCTTCCATTCATACAGCCTTGGTCGTTATGTAGCAAGCCGCCGGGTGCGACGAGACGTTCCGGCCTCCGGCCGAGTGTGGCAAAGCGTGTCAATGTCATGGGTCAGCCCTCGTTTTTCGAGGGGGCGCCCGATCACCGTCCTCGAAGGCGCGCCCCTGGTCAAACTAGGTGGAGAATCCGTCCGTCCGTTTACCGCTGATTCGCTTTACCCCGATTGCCCGACCAAGGCAGGAGGGCGACGCGCTATACTGAGCGCATGGGCTTCTACTACGGTTCGAACACGCCGCCGCCGGGCGACAAGAAGCGGCGTGGTTCTGACGAGTCGTCGCAACAAGGCACCTTGAAAGAGGCCATGCTCATCACCTGGTCGGTCTTCCAGGCCCTGGCGCTGCCGCTCGGCCTCCTCTTCGGCGCGGTAGCCGGGCTGATCCTGCTCTTTTTCCTTTTCACCTTGCATTGGATTGTGGGGCTCGGCGCCCTGGGCCTCATCGCGCTCGCACTCGGAGCGCGCGGGATTTGGGAATTGCGCCACCCGCCAGTGTTGAAGTGAGCGCGCCGGAGGGGGTCGCGGCGCGCTTGGCCGTGGTCGAGCTGAGGATCAGCGAAGCCTGTCAGCGCGCCGGTCGCGACCGCTCGACCGTAACCTTGGTCGCAGTCACCAAGACCCAGCCCCTTGAGGCGGTCGCCAACGCGGCGGCAGCCGGCATCCGCGACTTCGGCGAGAACCGGGTCCAGGAGGGCGTAGCGAAGGTAGCGAGCCTCGCGGGGCGCGGCCTGATCTGGCACCTGATCGGTAGGCTGCAATCGAACAAAGCCAAGGCCGCCGTCGCCAGTTTCGACTTTCTCCACGGCATCGACAACGCCCGGGCCCTGACAGCGGTAGCGGCGAGCGCCGAAACCCACGGGCGACGCCCCGCCGTCTTCCTCGAAGTCAACATCGCTGGCGAAGCCTCGAAGGGTGGCTGTGCCGTCGACGACCTGGACGATCTCCTGGCGACCGCGCGCCGATTGCCCTCCCTCGCGCTCGTCGGCCTCATGACCGTCGCTCCGGCCGTATCTGACCCGGAGACGGTCCGGCCGATCTTCCAGCGATTGAGCGGACTTGCGCGAGCGCATGGGCTAGAATCGCTCTCGATGGGCATGACCGGCGACTTTGACGTTGCCATCGAAGAGGGGGCGACCCACATTCGTGTCGGCCGGGCCATCTTCGGGGAGCGGAAGCAATGAGACTCACAATCATCGGCGGCGGCGTGATGGGCGAGGCGATCCTTGCCCCCGCCTTGGCGCGCGGCCTGGTCGGCCCCGGAGACGTCACCGTTTGCGAAATCGTGGAAAAGCGCCGGAACGACCTGCATGCCCGCCATGGCGTGCACACGACGCCGGACGCCGCCGAGGCCATGTCGGACGCCGATATCGTCCTGCTCTCGGTCAAGCCGCAAGAAGTTGCGAGCGTGCGCGGGACACTTCGGCCGGACGCCCTTTTGGTGTCGATCATGGCAGGCGTGCGGGTTGCCTCGCTCGAGCGGGAGTTCAACCACAGCCGCATCATTCGCGTGATGCCCAACACGCCCGCGGCGGCCGGGGCCGCCATGTCCGTCTGGACCGCGACCGCCGCCGTCGACTCCGACCAGCGAGACCTTGCTCGCGGGCTGCTTGCTTCGATTGGCCGCGAACTGTACGTCGACGATGAGAAAAAGGTGGACATGGCGACGGCCGTGAGCGGCAGCGGCCCAGGCTACGTGTACCTCTTCATGGAAGCGCTCGTCGAAGGGGCGGTTTCGATCGGCCTCTCGCGCGCTCAGGCCGAGGAGATGGTGATCCAGACGGTATTGGGCTCAGCCCTTTACGCCCAGGAGAGCGGGATCACGCCCGCGGAGCTGCGCGCGATGGTGACGTCGCCAGCCGGCACCACGGCGGCCGGTCTCCTCGAACTCGAAAAGGGCGCCGTCCGCGCGTCCGTGATCGAGTGCGTGCGCGCCGCCCACCGGCGGGCCATTGAGCTGGGCGGGCCCGCGTGAGCGATCCGCTGGTCACCCTCTTCGAAATCGTCCTTTACACGCTGATCGGCCTCGTTGTCGCCCGGTCGCTGATGACATGGTTCCCAGTCTCTCACGATAACGACTTCGTGCGCTTCCTCCAGCGCGCCACGGAGCCGCTGCTGGCGCCGTTTCGGCGGATTCTCCCTAGCCTCGGCGCGTTCGACCTCAGCGGGTTGTTCGTCGTCATCCTCCTGTCGATGATGCTCGCGGCCGTCCGGCGGGCCGGGGATTTGTGAACGCGCGTGTTTACCTCGACGGCGCCCAGCCTGTGGTATCCTACCCAAAGACGAGCAACCCGGACGTGAGTGCACCCCCGCCATGAACCCCTACATCTCCGAAGTGACCCTGGCGTTTCTGAACATTATGTTGTGGGCGATCATTGCCCGTTCGCTTCTCACCTGGTTCCCGATCGACCAGTCAAGTCCGATCGTTCAGCTCCTCCATCGCGTCACTGAGCCGATGATCGACCCGCTCCGCAAGGTTATGCCGAACCTCGGGATGATCGACCTGAGCCCCATGGCCGCGATCATCGTCCTCATCCTTCTGCAGTCGGTCGTCTCCAGCGTCACGGCCAGTGCTTGAGGCCGCCGTGACTCAGGCAGCGGCCGCGCCCGCCGACGGCAGCGCCATCGTGGCTATCGGGCTTGTCCGCCAGTTCGGCGACCGTCGCGCCCTTGACGGGCTGACCTTGGAGGTCGCCCGCGGCGGCGTGTTCGGCTTACTCGGCCCAAACGGCTGCGGCAAGAGCACCTTCCTTGGCCTGGTCTCGGGGATGGCCCAGCCAGACGCGGGCACACTCCATGTGCTCGACCAGCCGCCGGCGGCCGCTTTGCGCGCACGGATCGGCATCGTCTTTCAAGAGAACGCTCAGGATCCGCTGGCCCGTGTGGGTGAACACCTCCGGCTCGCGGCCGCACTCTTTGGTCTTCGCGG
>CAMAUF010000158.1 GCA_945861295.1 bacterium
GCCCGCAGCGACGCCGAAGCGATGGGCTTCGCCTTCGATGTCAACGGGGCGGTCGTGGATTACCCGGACGACGTGCGCGAACAGTTCGGCCTCCCGGCCCGCGAAGGCGGCCGGCCCGCGCCGAGGCAGGGCCCGCGCACCGCGGCCGAGGCTATCGAGCGCGCAGTCGCTCGGGACCCGGAGCCCGTTTCAGCCTTCGCCCATGCCTTCGCCAAGGCCTTCGCCGACGCCGAAGCCAACAACAGCCTCTCTCAACCGGCCGAGGACGCGCCTGCCGAGCAGGTCGAGTCCGCTTCAGAGGCGAGCTAGGCTCGCCGCCACAGCCAGCTCGGGGGTGCTCTCATGGCCGATCGGTTTGACAAGTTCACAGAACGGGCGAGGCGGGTCCTCACGCTCGCCCAAGAAGAAGCGCACCGGTTCAACCATAACTACATTGGCACCGAGCATATCCTTCTCGGGCTCGTCCGCGAAGGTGATGGGGTGGCGGCGAAAGTGCTCGCCAATCTCGGCGTCGAGCTGAATAAGGTTCGCTCGGCCGTTGAATTCATCATCGGCCGCGGTGATCGCACCGTCCTCGGCGAGATCGGGCTCACCCCGCGCGCAAAGAAGGTCATTGAGCTCGCCGTCGACGAGGCGCGCCGCCTCACCCACAGCTACATCGGCACGGAGCACCTGCTTCTCGGGCTCGTGCGCGAAGGCGAAGGGATCGCGGCGGGCGTGCTCGAAAGCCTCGGCGTCAACCTCGAGCGGGTCCGCGCCGAGACCACACGCATCCTCAGCCAGTCCCAGCCGCAAGCGACCGCGGCCGGGGGAGGGCGCAGCACCAGCCGGACGCCGACGATTGACCAGCTCGGGATCGACCTGACCCAGGCGGCCCGCAATAACCAGCTCGATCCTGTCATCGGTCGCTCGAACGAACTCGAACGGGTCGTCCAGATCCTTTCGCGCCGCACCAAGAACAACCCCGTGCTCATCGGCGAGCCGGGCGTGGGCAAGACCGCGATCGCGGAGCTGCTGGCGCAGCGGATCGTCAGCGGCGATGTGCCGGAAACGCTGCAAGGCAAGCGCCTCTTGACCCTCGACGTTGGCTCGCTCGTGGCTGGTACGAAGTACCGCGGCGAGTTCGAGGAACGCCTCAAGAAGGTCATTGAAGAGATCAAGGGTTCAGGCAACTGCCTCCTCTTCATCGACGAGCTGCATATGCTCGTGGGGGCCGGCGCGGCCGAAGGGGCCGTCGACGCCGCCAACATCCTCAAGCCCTCGCTGGCCCGCGGCGAGTTGCAATGCATCGGGGCGACGACACTCGACGAGTTCAGGAAGCACATCGAGCGTGACGCCGCCCTCGAACGCCGCTTCCAGCCCGTCCTTGTCGAGCAGCCGAGCGTTGAAGAGACGATCGAAATCCTCAAGGGCATCCGCCCGCGTTACGAAGAGCACCACAAGCTCAAGATCAGCGACGACGCCCTCCATCAGGCTGCGGAGCTCTCGGCGCGCTACGTGATCGACCGGTACCTGCCCGACAAGGCTATCGACCTCGTCGACGAAGCATCGAGCCGCGTCCGCATCCGCCGGGCCGCCACGCCCCCTTCGCTGAAGGAGGCCATGAAAGGCCTCGAAAGTCTCCGGCGCGAAAAGGATCAGGCGATCGCCGGCCAGCAGTACGAATACGCGGCCGAGCTGCGTGACCGCGAGATCAAGCTGCAAGAGAAGATCAACGATATGGGCGATTGGAAGGAAGGCGAAACCGGCGTTGCTTCGCCGATCGTCAGTGGCGACGATGTCGCCGAAGTCGTCTCGATGTGGACGGGCATTCCGGTCGCTCGGATCGCCAGCGAGGAGAGCGCCCGGCTCTTGAAGATGGAAGAATCGCTTCGCGGACGGATCATCGGCCAGAACGAAGCGATCGAGTCGATCTCTCGGGCGGTGCGCCGCGCGCGCGCCGGGCTCAAAGATCCGCGCCGCCCGATCGGCGTGTTCCTGTTCTGCGGCCCCACGGGTGTGGGCAAGAGTGAGTTGGCCCGCGCGCTGGCCGAGTTCATGTTCGACAGCCAAGACAACATGATTAAGCTCGACATGAGCGAGTTCAGCGAAAAGCACACGGTTTCCCGCTTGGTCGGCTCCCCGCCGGGCTACATCGGCTACGACGACGGCGGCCAGCTCACCGACCAGGTCCGCCGCAAGAGTTACTGCCTCATCCTGCTCGACGAGATCGAGAAGGCGCACCCGGAGGTATGGAACATCCTGCTCCAGATCTTCGATGAAGGGCGTCTAGCCGACGCCAAGGGTCGGAAGATCGACTTCCGTAACACGATCGTGATCATGACCTCCAACGTCGGTTCGGACTTGATCAAGCGGGACTCGAAGCTGGGCTTCGGCACGGCGGGCGGCGACGACGGCAAGGGCGAACAAGAGCGGTACGACCGGATGAAGGAGAAGGTACTCACCGAGCTGAAGAACGTCTTCAAGCCCGAGTTCCTGAACCGAATCGACTCGACCGTTGTCTTCCGGTCCCTCAGCAAGGAAGACATCCGCAAGATCGTCGAGATCGAACTCAGGAAGATCGAGAAGCAGCTTTTCTCCCGTGGCCTCGCGATCGACGTGACCATGGAGGCCAAGGACTGGGTCGGGGAGAAGGGCTACGACCAGGTCTTCGGCGCCCGGCCGCTCCGTCGCGTCATCCAGGATCACATCGAGGACCGCCTCAGTGAGATGTTGCTAGCGGGTGAGTTCGGACCTGGCGACACCGTCAAGATCGACCGCAAGCCGGCCGAGGACGGCGACGGCCTCGTGATGGCCCCAATCCGCCTTCCTGTGCCCGAGCTGGAGCCCGCCGGCGTGTCGTAGCCGCGGCCGGCGCCCGATTGCGGGGCCGCGATGCTGACGCCGATCGTGTTCTGCACCATCGCTGCCTGCCGCTGGTCTTCATCGCGGGCTGTTGGCCGTACTGCGTCTTTTGGCGGCGCCTGGCGTGGCTGGTGGGCTGAGCTGCGGCGCCGTGTTCGGGGTGCTCTACCTGGTCACGGCGCTCGCAACGGCGACGCCCACGCGCGCCGTCTCGGAGCCGTTGCCACGGAGCGCCGCCTTGGTGGCGGCCAGCCTGGCGTCACTCCTGCTCTGCGATGGCATCGCCGTCTGCGGGATACCGGCGTTGTTCGCCGCCGGCCGGCCGGAACTCTCGGGTGGAGTAACCGAGGCTTCTTGACAAAAGAGCCGCCGTTCACCACTCTGTCGCTGTGGCCTGCCGATGGCGGGGCCCACTTCGGTTAGCGTGCATGACAAGGCTGTAAGCTTGCCTTTGCAGCCCTTGTGGCTATTGATCCCTGCGGCTGCGGCGCGGTATGCTTGCTGCGGCTTTCTATGCCCATTGCGTTCACACACCCAAACCGATCCCTCGTTGTATTGCGCCAGTCGCATACCCAGTCCTGAAGGAGTTGCCACAGGATGAGCACTACGCTTGACGTGGTGCGGGCGGGCGCTTTCGCCCCGCTTGCTGTTGAAACCTACGGCCGCATCGGGAACGTGCTCGACGTCCCGAACTTGATCAAGGTCCAGCTCGATAGCTTTCAGTGGTTCACGCGGCAACCTTCGCCACGGGACTCGGATGATACGAAGCCCGGCCTCCGCGAGTTGTTCGACGAGATTTCGCCGATTCAGGACTTCACGGGCTCGAAGATGGACCTCATCTTCGGCGACTATGAGTTTCGTGAGCCGAAGCACTCGATGGCGGAGTGCCGGGAACGCGACATGACGTATGCGGCGCCGCTGTTTGTCGATGTCGAGCTGCGCATCAAGGAATCCGGCGAGATCAAGGAACAGCGCCTCTTCTTCGGCGACTTCCCGATCATGACCAACCGCGGCACCTTCATCATCAACGGCGCGGAGCGCGTCGTTGTCAGCCAGTTGGTGCGCTCCCCCGGCGTGTACTACACGATTGAGAACGACCCCGCCAGCGGGCGGCGACTCTGCTATGCCAAGCTGATCCCGAACCGCGGCGCCTGGCTGGAGTTCGAGACGTCGAACCGCCATGTCGTCTCGGTCAAGGTCGATCGCAAGCGCAAGATCCCGGTGACGACCCTGGTGCGCGCCATCGACCTCCCAGGCCTGCTGCCTGGCGACCAGGATAACCCGCGGTATGCCAAGTATTTCGCCGCCACCGCGCGCCTGGCCACCTCCCACGCCCCGGAGGACGAGAAGGCGCGGGATTCGGCCCTGCGCGAACTCGAGAATGAACTTGGTTCGGACGACCGCGTGATCGCCATCTTCGAGAAGGTCGACACCGGCGAGATCGAGTATATCAAGACGACGCTTTCGAAGGAGCCGACCAAGAACAAGCACGAGGCGCTGCTCGATTTCTACCGGCGCATCCGGCCTGGGGACCCGCCAACGCTTGAGAACGCCCGCAACCTGGTCAATACGCTGTTCTTCAATGCACGGCGCTATGACCTCGGCCGTGTTGGCCGGCACAAGCTGAATAAACGGCTGGAGCTCGAAAAGCCGACAACGCAGCGCTGGCTCCGACCCTACGACCTCGTCAGCATCATGGCGGAGGTCATCAGCATCAACAACGGTCGCGGCCACAGCGACGACATCGACCACCTCGGAAACCGGCGCGTCCGAGCCGTCGGCGAGCTGATCCAACAGCAATTCCGGGTCGGCCTCCTGCGCATGGAGCGGGTCGTCCGCGAGCGCATGACGATCACAGACCCGGCCGAGGCGACTCCGAGCGCTCTCATCAACATCCGGCCGGTGGTCGCCGCGATGAAGGAGTTCTTCGGCGGAAGCCAGCTCTCCCAGTTCATGGACCAGACCAACCCGCTCGCCGAGATCACTCACAAGCGCCGGCTCAGCGCGCTCGGCCCTGGCGGCCTTTCGCGTGACCGCGCCGGCTTCGACGTGCGTGACGTCCACCACAGCCATTACGGGCGAATCTGCCCGATCGAAACGCCAGAAGGGCCCAACATCGGCCTGATCGGCTCGCTCGCGACCTATGGACGGCTGAACGATTTCGGCTTCATCGAGACGCCGTACCGCGTGGTGATCAAGGAACTTTCGCCCGAGGACCCGGCATTGCTGGGCAGGACAGTGCGGCTCGACGTTATGGACGCCTCGGGCGCCATCCTCGCCACCGCGGGCCAACGTGTGGACGCGGCGGCCGCGGCTACGCTTCGGCGTTGGGGCGGCAGGGTGCCGATCCGGGCCTTTGTTTCGGACGAGATCCGTTACCTCACGGCCGACGAAGAGGACAAGTTCAGCGTTGGGCAGGCGAACGCTTTCCTCGACGCGGGCGGACACTTTGTCGAAGACCGGATTGAGACGCGTGTCCAAGACGGCTTTAAGATGGTGACGCCGGAAAGCGTCGATTTCCTCGATGTCTCGCCCAAACAGATGGTCTCGGTCGCCACGGCGCTGATCCCATTCCTCGAGCACGATGACGCGAACCGCGCCCTCATGGGTTCGAACATGCAGCGCCAGGCCGTGCCCCTGGTACGGCCCGAGGTTCCGCTCGTCGGGACCGGCATGGAGCGGCGTGCAGCCGTCGATAGTGGTCATGTCGCGACCGCCGATGGCCCGGGCGTCGTGATCGAGGCCAGCGGCAACCAGATCGTCGTCAAGTACGACGACCCGGACCTCGGCACCAAGACCTATCCGCTCGTGAAGTTCACGCGTTCGAACCAAGGGACCTGCCTCAACCAGCGCTCGCTCGTTATGCGCGGCGAGCGGCTCGAAAAGGATCGGCCGCTGCTCGATAGCTCGAGCACCCAGGGCGGCGACCTCGCGCTCGGACAGAACGTGCTCGTGGCCTTCATGAGTTGGGAAGGCTACAACTTCGAAGACGCCATCATCATCAGCCAGAACCTGATCCGCGAGGACAAGTTCACATCGATTCACATCGAGAAGCACGAAGTCGAAGCGCGCGATACCAAGCTCGGTCCGGAAGAGATCACCCGTGACATCCCGAACGTCGG
>CAMAUF010000159.1 GCA_945861295.1 bacterium
CACTTGGCGTCCGAGGACGATGTCGCCGGCATTAAGGGATGGATCCAGACCGCCGCAGAAGCCGGCGATGACGACCAAGTCTGGGCGATCGTGAGCAATCCGCCGGCTTACGCGGGCGCCCGCCTCGGACCCTGCGCCGCAAAGGGCAGGGTGCCTAACCACGGCGATAGCACGAGCTTCGCGGCGCGTCGGAGTCACGACCAGCAACTTCATGAGGCTCTGCGGCCCACTATCGTCGCGAATCCGGCGCGAATGCCTTCGAGCGGGCTTTTCATCGTTTCTGAGACAGCCGTGGCTTCGTAGCCACAGTGGGCCATGCAATTTGTGCAACGGGCGTCGCGGCCGTAGCCATAGCGGTCCCATTCGGTGCCTTCCATGAGTTCGGCGAAGGTCTGCACGTACCCCTCGTTCATCAGATAGCAGGGGCGCTGCCAACCCATGACCGTCCGAGTCGGGTTACCCCAGGCCGTGCACTGCATCGCGACTTTACCCTGAAGAAACTCGAGAAAGATCGGCGTGTGCGTAAAGTTCCAGCGGGCGCGGTCTGGCAGGGACAAGATCTCACGGAACTTGGCAATCATCTGACCGCGCTCCATGAAGACCTGTTGGTTCGGCGCCTTGGGATAGTCGTACCCAGGCGAGACGTTGATCCCGTCCGTCTGAAGATCGTCTGAGAGGTAGTTGAACAGTTCTCGCATGTCTTCAACGGAACTGCTGGCGAAGACCGTGGTGTTCGTGTTGACGCGGAAACCCATGGCCTTGGCGTCCTGGATAGCCTTGACGGCTTTGTCGAAAACGCCCTTGCGGTCCACCATTTCATCGTGCAAGTCGCGCATGCCATCGAGGTGGACGGTAAAGGAGAGGTACTTCGAGGGCGTCAGTTTCGGCAACCAGCGCTCCATGAGCAATGCGTTGGTGCAGAGCGTGACAAACTTTTTTCGTGCGACCAGACCGTCCACGATCTTGTCGATTTGGGGATGGATGAGCGGCTCGCCGCCGGCGATGGAGACGACGGGCGCCCCGCACTCTTCCGCCGCCGCCCAGCATTCCTCGGGCGAAAGGTACGTGTTGAGGATTTCCTCCGGGTGTTGGATCTTGCCGCAGCCTTCGCAGGCGAGGTTGCAGCGCCAGAGCGGCTCGAGCATGAGGACGAGTGGGTAGCGCTTCCGGCGCTGGAGCTTCTGCTTGAGGATGTAGGTGCTGACCGCGATTGCCTGACTGGCCGGGACGCCCATAATCAACCCCTTGCGAGCCCGCCGGCGACGGAGGGCCCTGAAGTTACGGATCGTACATGGGCGAGCCGCGCGGCGCGAATGCCGCTGCGGACGGCCGACTCCATGGTCGCTGGCCAGCCCGTGTTGGTGTGCGCGCCCGCGAGATAGAGCCCGCCGACTGATGTCTGATTGGCCGGCCGGAGCGCGCCCGGGGCCGGGACGAACGTGGCGTGCGGCTCCTTGGTGACTTCGAAGCGCAGGAGCCGCGCTTGCCTAGCGCCTGGAACAGCGCGTCGCAGCAACGGGAGGAAGTGCTCTTGACAGCGTGCTGGGCTCCAATCGAGGTACTTCTCGCCCCCGCTCAGCGAGACGACGAGCTTGTGACGCCGCGGCCGTCCAGGCATGTCGAGCACATCGCGGTTGAAGGCCCATTGCAGTTCGGAGCCGGCGAAGGCGGCGAACGGCCAGGCGGCGACGGCGGCGTCGAACCCAAAATGCAGGTTGACGATGGCCGCCGTCTTTAACGCGCCGGCGCGACGCAGCCCTTCGTCGTCGGCCAGGGCGCCCGTCGCGAGCGCAGCGGCGGCTTCGTTCGCGACCGCGACAATGACCACGTCCGCCGCCTCACGCGAGCCATCGGCCAGGCGCAGGCCGGCGACGTGGCCAGCCTGGACCTCCACTTCGGCGACGCGTGATCGGAGCACGACGCGGCCGCCGCGAGAGACGATGTAGCGCTGGGCCGGGGCGGCATGCAGTTCTGTGAGGCCGACGCGGCTGACGCCGATTGCCGACCCTGTCGAAGAGCGCAGGAAGCCTTCGTGGACGACGAAGAGGGCGTCGGCTGCGTCGGCCTCGGCGGCCCGGCAGTTCAGGGTCGGCAGGAGCAGGAAATCCCAGAACCGCTCAATCGTGGCTTGGGACTGGCCGTGGTCGCGAAGCCACTCGGCGAACGGACGTCCGCGAGCGGCCTCGCGCTTCCGGGCCCCATCGTGCCAGACTGCGAGCATCAGCCGCCCGGCCTCGCGCTTCTCGCCCAGGCTGAGATGGCGGTAGGTCGCGAAGGAGCGGGCGAGATGCAACGGGGCGCTGACCGGGTCGGACGCGAGCACGGAGTCCCGGCCCTGGGCATCGAAGACGGGCACGCGAAGCCTGCGCTGGCGATAGGTGAGCCTTAAGGTCCCCAGCCGTTGAAGGAAGGCGACGTATGCCGTTGTGCAGCCGAGAAGGACGTGCTGGCCGTTGTCGCGGGCTTCGCCATTGTCGCCTGTCGTCGAATAGGCTTTGCCGCCAGCCCAGGGCCGGGCCTCATGCACGGCGACTTCATGGCCAAGGTCGGCCAGCTCGCAGGCGGCGGCGAGCCCCGCGAGGCCGGCCCCGACGACGACTGCCTTCACTCGTTGGGCCGCGACGGCGCTTCAGCTTCAACCGGCGGACGCACGCGCCGGACGAGGGCGGCATCGAGCCAAAGCCGGCCGATTGCCGCCAGCTTTGCCGGTGTGCTCAAGCCAACGCGCTCCGTGAGGACGTCGTAGTCGCGCTTTTCGATCCGTTTGAGGATCTCGAAATAGACCCCTTGGAGGACGTTGACGCACATCCGCGAGCGAGTATCGAGGAGGGGCCGCAGGCGCTTGCCGCTGCGGAAGTAACGCCGGGCGCGCGCCCCTTGCATCGCCATGAGGTCGCGGAAGCGGGCGTCATATTCGCCCTTGAGGATGTCGTCGGCGGTAAGCCCGAACTTGGCGAGGTCTTCGGCCGGGAAATAGACGCGCCCGCGAGCCGCGTCCTCCTTGACGTCGCGCATGATGTTGACGATTTGGAGGCCGATGCCCATGTGGATTGCGAAGTCCCGCGCGCGGGGATGGCCGGCCGTCCCGAAGACCGAGGTGCAGATCAGGCCGACCATCGAGGCGACGCGGTAGCAGTAGCGGTAGAGGTCATCCCAGGTCGCGTAGCGGTTGATGGTGAAGTCCATCTCGACGCCGTTGACCAACTCGTCGAAGTACTCGACCGGGATGCCATAGGTATCGAAGGCCCAGCCGAGCGCGGTAAAGAGCGCGCCTTGGCGCTCGCCCGCCGCGCAGGCGGCGAGCCGCGCCCGGGCGGCGCCCAGTTGGCGGACCTGTTCGTCGCGGTCGGTCAGCTCGTCGGCGATGTCGTCGACATAGCCGCTGAACGCGTAGGCGGCGTAAATGGCGTTCCGCTTGTCGGCGGGGAGGATGGCGAACGCGTAGTAGAAGTTCTTGGCGCGTTCCTTGGTGTACTGCTTGCACCAGGCCTGGGCCGCATCGAGGGTGACCGATCCGGTGGCGTGGGCGATGGTGCTCGGTTCGAACGAAAGGTCACGATAGACATGGGACGCGGGCGCTTCGCTCGCGGCGACCATGTCGACCGCCGTGATCCGGCTCGCTTTGATTCGCCTCTTAAAGGAAGCCTTTCCAAACCGCCTCGTCGACGGCGCGAGAGGCCCACCCACCTGGCGGACCGCGCCGGACGGCCCAAACGAGACCGGTATGAAGGGCAGGTCGTTCGCCAAGGGTCGCCCTGCGGTGGTCGGGTTGACGGCGTCCGTACCTGCCGTCCAACAGATGTCCGGTGCCGCGATCGCCAACATCCGCTGGATCGCGCCTACGGCTTCGGCGGGCGGGATGATCGAGTCGACGAGCACATCGGTGCCAGAAGCCGGCGAGTGATCATAGCGCTGGAGCCAAATTTGGCCGAGCGGAGCTTCCACCGCTGCCAGGAGGTAGCCATCAAGGTCGTCTGCTCCGTGCGCGAAGCGGATTGCGTACCGCTGAGTCAGCTCTTCCGGCGAAGACCGCAGCGTGGCCACCGCTCGGCCTTCACCGCTCGGCCAGCGGTCGTGCGGCTCGACCTGGTTAACGCGTTGTGCGATCACCACGTGGCACCTCCACCTTGTGTGTTCTTGGTCACTATGACAGCAATTCTAGCGAATTGGCCATTGACGTGGACGCCCGCGCGCGGGCCTCTCCAAGTTGGCACGTGAGGGCGGCTCCCGGCGTCCGGTGCGGCGCTTGTGAAGAACTCTATGCCTCGCGCCCCATCCTCTAACGGCCCGGCATAGGCCTTCACGGTCGGAACGTCGCTCCCGCGCGCGGGTCGCCCCCAGAGTTCGCCTGTCGACTCCTGACGGGTTAGCATCCGAGGGAGTCTGTGTGGGCGATTCTCGCCGATGGTAGGGTCCATATCGGGAGAGCAATTCTTGGTTAGATGCCAAGCTTCACCCGTAGGCCGTTCACGAGCGCCATCCGCGCCTTCGTCGCCTTCGTGACGGGCGGGCGCGAGGCGAAGACGTTGTACCGCGCCGCCGCGACGGCGTCGAGGGCGGCCTCGCCTCCGAGGCGGAACAGCCGGATATCCGCGCGGGCATGTCGATCGATCAGCGAATCGAGCCCGCGCCCCCGCTCAAAAAGGCGGCGGGCGCGTTCGACTTCGAACAGCATCAGTTGGCGCGAGGCGGGCGAGTCCCGGCCCGCGCTGATGTCCGCCTCGGTCAGCCCAAATCGCGCCAGGTCTTCCTGGGGGACGTACACACGTCCCTTCCGCCAATCCACCGACACATCCTGCCAAAAGTTCGCGAGCTGGAGCCCGATGCAGGTCGCGTCGGCAAGGGCCTGGCGCTCGGCGTCCCGGTAGCCGAGCACGTAGAGGACCATGCGCCCGACGGGCGTCGCGGAGTGCGAGCAGTACCGCAGCAGATCGTCGTAGGTCGCGAACCGCGTGATGTGCTGGTCCATCCGGTTCGCTTCGATCAGCCGCAGGAACGGCTCCGGCGGGATGTGGAACTGGTCAATCGTCCGGCCTAGGGCCGAAAAAAGCGGAGATTCGCGGATGCCCTCGTAGCTGCGTAGAAGGCTTCGTTCCCAGTCGTCGAGCTGGGCGAGGCGGTCGCCCTCGGCTTCGTCGCCAAGGTCGTCCGTCCAACGGCAGAAGCTGTAGAGGGAGGCGAAGTGGGGGCGCAGCGCCCTTGGGAGCACCCAGGAGATGACGGTGAAGTTTTCCTGGTGGGCGGCGGCGTACTCCCGGCACCAGGCGTCGGCCTCGGCCAGATCTCGGCTTGGGCTTGGGGCGGGCCGAGTCACGACCACGGGTTGTCTCCAGCGCGATGGATCGGCGCGCCATCGAGGAGCCGCCGGTACCGTCCTAGCGCCCAAAGCGGCCAATACTGGCGGTAGAGGTGGTAGTTGAGCATGAAGTCGCGCGGGAAGCCGGTCCCGGTGAATTCAGGCTCATCCCACGTTCCGTCGTTGCGAAGGCTGGCGATCAGGTAGCGGACGCCGCGCTCCGTCGCGCGGGCGCCGATTTCGCCCCCGGCGAGGAGGGCGAGGAGCGCCCAAGCCGTCTGCGTGGGCGTACTGACGCCTACTCCCGCGAAGGCCTGGTCCTCGTAGCTGCGGCAAGATTCACCCCAGCCGCCGTCCGCGTTCTGGTGGCGCTCTAGCCATCCAACGGCCTTGCGGACCGTCTCCCCGGTTGGGTCGTCGCCGGCCGCGACGAGCACCGGCACGACGGCGCCGAGGCCGTAGAGGTAGTTGACGCCCCAGCGGCCCCACCAACTGCCATCGGGCTGCTGCGTGCGCCGAAGGTAGGCGAGTCCCCGGCTCACGGCCGGGCTTGCAGGCGAGGCCCCATCGGCGAGCAGCCATTCAAGGACGTGGGCGGTGACGTCTTCGGTCGGTGGGTCCAGGGTCGCGCCAAAATCGGCGAAGGGGATGCTTTGCACGAACCGCT
>CAMAUF010000160.1 GCA_945861295.1 bacterium
TGCGTCCGCGCAGCATCTGGATCTGGGGCTGGAGCGAAACGCCACCATAGATGGCGGCCAGCCGGAGGCCGCGGATGGCGGCGATGGGCGCGAATGCCGTCGCCACCTGGGCGGCGAGTTCACGCGTCGGTACGAGGACGATGGCCGAAGGGCTGCCCGGGCCGCCGACGGGCGTCCGCTCAAGGAGCGGCAAGCCGAAGGCGAGCGTCTTGCCCGAGCCCGTTTGGGCCTTGCCGCAGACATCTTTGCCGGCGAGCGCGTCGGGGATGGCGAGGGCCTGGATGGGCGTCGGGACGGTGATGTTGCGCGCGGCGAGCACTTCGGCGGCGGCCTGGGAGATCCCAAGGGCGAGGAAGGCGGGCGACGCGGGGACCGGCGCGGCGGCCGGACGATGCGGTGGCGCACTCTGCCGTGACGGCGAGCGGTGCGAGCTAGGGGATTGGGTCAGCAGTATCAGTTCTCCGTTGTAGGGTGGTGAGCGTAACTGGGAGGTACGTCCCGTGATGCCTCAACCACCGCGTACAGGGCCTGAGGAAACACCGGCGCAGCGCCGTAGCGTGCGCTCAGGTGAGACCATAACACAGTTCCCGCCCGCTGTCTGTATCAGCCGTCCGCTTAATTCGACGGGCAGGCCTGGATGTGGGAGAGGGTGCTCAGCCGAGATCGCTCCCCTCCAGGGCTGCCGGGGCTAGGCGTATTTCGAACGCTTGAGGGCCTGACCGGTCAATGTGCGAAGAATAAACGTGCGAGGAGTGTCTTCGAGTTCGAGCCAGGCCGACGGGGCGACTTCGCGGACTTCGCCCGGGTCGACGGTCGAGACGAAACGGAGCCGCGGCCGCTCTTCGCCGGTCAGCTCCGCCGAAATCACCGCGAACTCTGCCCGGCCGTTAATGAAAGCGCGGGCCGAAGCGAGAGCGCGTTCGGCGGTCGGGTTCGCGTTGTCGTTGGTTGTCATCGGCCACCCTGCTCTTCCTGGCCGCCCTGCTGGCGCATCGTTGACCAGCCGCCTGGCGTGGCCCTCACCACGGTGCGCCGCCGAAGGCCAGGCGGCAAGCCGGTGAACACGCCTAGCACTCTCGGGACGGGAGTGCTAGAGTTAGTGGGAATAATCGGACATACCACAAGAGGTTAACCTCCATTGACGAAGCAGCTTCTCTACGATGAAGACGCCCGTCGCGCCCTCAAGCGCGGCATCGACGCCCTTGCGGACGCGGTCAAAGTGACGCTCGGCCCCAAGGGCCGGAACGTCGTTCTCGATTCGAAATTCGGCGCTCCCACGATCACCAACGACGGCGTCACGATCGCCCGTGAAGTCGAACTCGCCGGCCACTTCGAGAACATCGGCGCTCAGCTCGCAAAAGAGATCGCCTCCAAGACCAACGACATCGCTGGCGACGGGACGACGACCGCGACAGTCATCGGTCAGGCAATCGTGCAAGAAGGCCTTAAGAACGTCGCCGCCGGCGCAAACCCGATGGACCTCAAGCGCGGCCTCGAAATCGGCGCCGCCGCTGTCGTGGCGCTGTTGAAGAAGAACAGCATCAAGGTCACTGAGCGCGCCCAAATGGCGCAAGTCGCCTCGATCTCGGCCAACGACCCGGCCATCGGCGAACTGATCGGCGAATGCATGGAGCAGGTCGGCAAAGACGGCCTGATCACGGTCGAAGAGTCGAAGGGCATGGCTACGGAGGTCGAGTACGTGGATGGCACCTCGATCGACCGCGGCTACGTCAGCGCCTACTTCGTGACCGACAGTGAGCGCCTGGAGGCGGTCATCGAGGATCCCTACATCCTTATCACCGACCAACGGATCAGCTCGCTTCAGGACCTCCTGCCCCTGCTCGAAAAGATCGTCCGCGTTTCCAAGAACATCGTCCTCATTTGCAACGACATCGATGGGGAAGCGTTGGCGACCTTGGCGGTCAACAAGCTCCGCGGGACGATCAACGTGCTCGCGCTCAAGGCGCCGGGCTTCGGCGACCGCATGGCGGACAACCTCGGCGACCTCGCCGCCCTCACAGGCGCCAACGTCATCACCGGCGACCTCGGTCAGACGCTCGCCTCGGTCGAAGTCACCGACCTGGGCCGTGCCCGCCGCGTGATCGCCACGGCCAGCTCCACCACCATTCTCGAAGGCAAGGGCAAGAAGAAGGAGCTCGATGCTCGGATCTCTCAGATCCGTTCCGCCGCCGAGGCGACTACCAGCGATTGGGACAAGGAAAAGGCCCAGGAGCGGCTCGGCAAGCTGACCGGGCGCGTCGCCGTCATCCACGTCGGCGCGGCGACCGATGTCGAACTCAAGGAGCGCATGCACCGCGTCGAGGACGCCTTGAGCGCCACACGTGCTGCCGTCGCGGAAGGCATCGTGCCGGGCGGTGGCGTCGCCCTCATCAACGCTTTGAAGGCGCTGGATGGCCTCACACTCGAAGGCGACCAAGCGACGGGCGCCAACATCCTCCGCCGGGCCTTGGAAGAGCCGCTTCGCCGGATCGCGATCAACGCCGGCAAGGATGGGGCGGTCATCGCCGGCGCCGTCAAGAAGCTCAAGAAGGGCGAAGGTTACGACGCCCAACTCGACCGCTTCGGCAACATGGTCACCAACGGCATCATCGACCCGACCAAGGTGACGCGGTCGGCCGTCGAGAATGCCGTCTCGATCGCTGCTATGGTGCTTACGACGAACTGCCTCGTGACCGATTCGGGGGCTGGACGGGCCATGCCGATTACGCCAACCTACTAAAGGCGGTTCAGCCCATCGCTGAGCGCCTTTCGGGCATCGAACAGAAAGCAGGACCGAGTGACTGACACTTCTGAACCGACGGCTCAAACGCCGTCAAACTGGTCGGTTTGGGGCGAAGCCACCGAACTCCAGCGCGCGCATTTCAAGACCCTGGCGCATCACCGGGCGTGGTCGCGGCTCTGCAACGGTTGTGGCCAGGGCGACTTCCTCGAACGGAAGCAGAAGCCGACGAGCGAGGACCGCGTCCTCCAGGGCCGGGGCTTCCCTGTCCTGCCGGAGCCAGCGCTC
The DNA here is from genome assembly GCA_945861295.1 of bacterium. Taxonomy (GTDB): domain Bacteria; phylum Chloroflexota; class Dehalococcoidia; order Tepidiformales; family Tepidiformaceae; genus CAMAUF01. The sequence continues at coordinate 3,029 of CAMAUF010000160.1, forward strand.
CATGAGGGCGCGCGGTCCATTCGCTTTCGCACGCCCTGGGGCCGTGAGCACGTCTGCATGACGCCCGCGGCTTGGGCGACCCGCCGGCGCTAGGCGCCGCCGCCACGCACTGAATCCGCCCTTGAGGCGACACAGAGATGACAAAGGGAGGCGGCAATCCGCCTCCCTTTGTCGCGCCCGGAGCCAGCCCCAATGCGTCTGAGAGCGTGACTTGGACGCGGCCCAACGGTTGAGATCGCGGAGACTTTACCCACTTGACCCCAAAACTCACTCGATTGGACGGGTTGCCTACCCGTACAGTGTCGCCTGGTGGCCTCATAAGGGGCCGCCGAAGGAGCGCACATCTTGGATTTGCATCAACGAAAGACGGACCGGCGACGGTTCATCAAAGGAGCGGGCGCGGCCGCACTGGGGCTCGTGTTCACGCACGGGGCCTGGGTCCCGGCCGCGGCGGCCGAACGCGTCGGAGCTGCGCATGGGGCCGCGCTGCGCGGCGTCAGCTTTTCGGCTGCTCAACGCCGGTCGGCTCAGGGCCGCTTCGGTTTCATGTTCCCCGACCTGCCGCCGTTCGTCGCTCCGCTCGCGCTCACGGACGCATTGGCCGAAAGCATGCGCGATCCCAGCCCGGGTTCCGCTGCGGGCGACAATAACATCACGCCGTCGGGCTTCACGTTCCTCGGCCAATTCATCGACCATGACCTCACGATGGACCGGGAGACGCTCGGCAACCAGCAGGCCGACCCTCAGGGGTCGACGAACTTCCGTTCGCCGACGCTGAACCTCGACTCCGTCTATAGCACGACACAGCCCGACGGCGTCAGCGCTGGGGCGACTTACAACGGCGCCAAGTTACTCCTGGCGCCGAACGTGAACGGCGTGCTCGACCTCCCTCGAAACGCGGACGGCACGGCGAAAATCGCCGACCCGCGGAACGAGGAAAACCTCCTGATCTGCCAGACCCATATCGCCTTCGCCCGCTTCCATAACCGGCTGGTGGACGAAGGGCACTCGTTCGACGAGGCCCGGCGAATCACGACCTGGCACTACCAGTGGGTAGTGATGACGGACTTCCTGCCGCGGATGGTCGGCCAAGCCCTCGTCGATTCAGTTCTCGAGCTTCGCCCGCATGGCAAGCCGAAGGTGAACACGCGGTTCTACGAGCCGCACAACCGGAACAAGCTCTTCACGCCGCTTGAGTTCGCCGTCGCGGCCTTCCGTTTCGGCCACACGCAGGTCCGCAACAACTACAACCCAAATCTCAACGTCCGGGTCGCGATCCAGCAGCCCGTGCCAGGCCCCGGGAATCTGAACGGCTTCCGGCCCATCCCGGCGGCGCTCACCATGGACTTCCGAAGCTTCTTCCACTTCGCGGATAGCCCGAACCCGGCAGTGCCGCCGCTGTTCAACAGCACGCGGCGGATGGATGCGGTGCTCTCGCCGAACCTGCTCAACCTGCCCGTGTCCTCACTGGCGAACGCACCGACGCGGACCTCGCTGGCGGGGAGAAACCTCGAACGCGGCGTGCAGGTCGGCCTCCCGAGCGGCCAGTCCGTCGCGCGGGCGATCGGTGCGCCTGTGCTCGACAACAGCGTGCTCGAACCGGGGGCGGCTGTACTGGCGGACTCCGGATTCGGCGGCGAGTGTCCGCTCTGGTTCTACCTCCTCGCGGAAGGGGCGGTCCTCGAAGGGGCGCAGCGCCTTGGGCCCGTGGGCGGGACGATTATCGCGGAAACGTTGGCCGGCATTATGGACGCGGACAAGGAGTCCTTCTTCCAGGCCAACGCGTGGCGTCCGATGAGCGCAACGTTCCGGATGCAGGAGTTCCTCGCGTTTGCGGGAGTGGGCGGCGTGCTGCCACCGGGGTGAACCGAAGGCTATCCCCCTTCGCAAGCACAAGGAGGGAGGCGCGTCTTGCGCCTCCCTCCTTGGACTATGTTGCGGGGGGTGGTTAGGCCTGCTTGGCGTTCGCCGCTTGGAAGGCGGCCAACGTTTGGCCTGCGCGCCACATTGGCACGGCCCCTTCGAGGCTGCAGATCCGGTCCCAGTTCGCCTGGACCCATTCGGCATCGAGGTTGGCGGCCATGCCCGGCTGGGCGCCTGGCCCTTTGACCATCGAAGCGCGGCTGAAGTTGCCGGCGCCGGCCTCGATCACGTAGCCGCTGGTGCTGCACTCGTTCGAGACCATGTAAACCACGGCCGGCGAAACGAACTCGGGCTTGAGCTTGTCGACCATCTCCTGCGGCATGACGCTGGCGGTCAGCCGGGTGCCGGCGACCGGCGCCACCGTGTTGACCATCGTGTTGTACTTGACGCCCTCCTGCTTGAGGACGTTCATCAGCCCGAGCATGCCGGTTTTGGCGGCGCCATAGTTCGCCTGCCCGAATTGACCCCAGATGCCCGACGATGACGTCGTGAGCATGACGCGGCCGTAGGACTGTTGCCGGAAGACGGGCCAGGCCGCCCGCAGCACGGTGAACGAACCCTTGAGGTGGACGGCGAAGACCTTGTCCCAGTCTTCTTCGCTCATGTTGTGGAAGGCGACATCGCGGAGGATGCCGGCGTTGCAGATGACCACATCCAAGCGGCCGTAGGTATCGATCGCGGTCTTCACCATGTTGAAGCCGCCGTCGTAGGAGGAGACGCTGTCGAAGTTCGGGACACCTTCGCCGCCAGCGGCCTTGATTTCGTCCACAACCTTCTGAGCGGCGGCGCGGTTCTCGCCTTGGCCGTGCGGGTCGCCACCGAGGTCGTTGACGACGACCTTGGCGCCGCGGGCGGCGAGATCGAGTGCGTAGGCGCGGCCCAGGCCAGCGCCCGCTCCGGTGACAAGCGCCACCTGACCATCAAATCGAATTGTCATGATTGTTCATTTCCTTCCCTGCCGATGTTGGTTACGCCTGGCAGGTTACCAGGAGAATCCCGTTGTGACTGGCTC
>CAMAUF010000161.1 GCA_945861295.1 bacterium
TCGCGACCTGGGTGGCGCCGCTCGGGAGCGGCATGTAGGTGCCGAACCAACGCTTGGCGCCATCGACTCCCAGGTCTTCGACGCTCGCCGGCGCGTTGTCGACGGTGACCTGGAACGACGAGATGCCGAGGGGCCCAAAAATGCGGAGGTAGCCGCCATAGAGCCCGCCCTCCATCAGTCGCGCGACCAGGTCGGCGTCCTTGTCTTTGGACCACTCCGGCAGTGGGTTGTGGTACGTCAGGGTCAGTTCGTGGGAGGCGACCCCGAAGGCGTCGAGGCTGATTGTGTAGGCGCCTTCCGGCTTGATGATCAGGTTGAGCTTGGTCGAATGCAGGCTGGCTTCGTTGAACTGGAGGTAGTCGCCGGGCGGGACCTCCATCCGGCCGTCCCAGCGGATGTCGCGAATGACGGTCTGTTCCTCCGCGCGATACGAAAGCAGCTGCACGTGCCGCTCCTCGCCAAGGTTGCGCACGGCCTGGATCGCTCCCGCCCACTGGTTAGACGGGAGATCGAGCAGGTCGGCGATGATCAGCGAGGCGAGTTCGCCGATAAGCGATTTGCGGTCGTCCGTCGCCGGCACGAAGGCGGGCCGGGTGACGCGCTCGAGTTCGAGGATGACGTTGGCCGGCGTGAAGGTGACCGGTCCGAAGCCCGGCGCGTCCAGGGTTTTCGGTCCGGTGAAGGCCATGAGCCGCTCGAGCACGACCAGATCGACCGCCACGACGCCATCGATCGTTTGGGGGCCGTTGACGAGTTCGTAGAACTCACGCGCTTGCTGTGCCCACGTTGGAAAGTCCGGGCTCCAGTTGCTGACGAGGAGGTTCCAAGTGAAGTCGCGGAGAAGGTGACGTTGGAGCGGCCCCGGTGGCGGGATGTACGGCACGCCGCGCGCCTCGGCCTTCTCCTTCCACCGCGTGGAGTCGGTGAAGTCGATTGTCCCGTTTACGCCGCCGGCGATCGGCATGATGCCGGCGGCCGTGACGAGCCCGCCGCCCGGGAGCAGTTCGCCGTTGTTGAGCGCGAGGACGAGGTAGCGCCGTTCGCCTTCGAAGCCCAAGAAGCCAGAGACGAGGCCGCGCGCTTGCCGCGCCGTCTCCACGTAGTTCGCGATACGTGGTAGCTCTTCGTCGATGCGGATGCGGGCTGTGTTCAGCGGGCCGTACAGCTTGGCGTCGCCGAGGTCTCGCCGGAGTTCGACCAATGACCGCGTCGCGGCATCGATACGGTCGACTTCGCCGGCCGTTTGTTCGAGCACGTCCAGCAGGGAGCGCGTGAGGGGCGCGCCGGAGGAGGGCCGGTCGCGAACGGCGAGCGCTTTTTCGCCGGCCGAGGCGGCCCCGTCGCCGATCTCCGTGAGTGTCTGCGCCATGGTGAGAAGGGTTTCAGCCGCGTCGATTTGGTCGCCGATGGGCGATATCAGCCCGAACAGCTTGATGGCTGGGTCCTTCGTGAGGTGGCTGCGGGCCGTCTCCACGTCGCCGCGGGCGGAGCGGAGGTCGCGGCGGGTAGCGGCAAGGTCCGCGGCGGTGAGGTCGAGCCCGGCCTTCGAGAGCCGCTCGTTCGCCGTTATCAGGCTCGAACGAGCGCCAGTAAAGGAACGATAGAGCGTCACGTAATGCCAGGTGGCCACGAGGACGAGAGCGATGCCCAAGGCTGGCAGCGCAACTTTGCGCCGAAAAAGCAGACCCATCCCGCCTAGGGTAAGCTGGGCGGCAACTATGAGCGTCACCTACCGCCGGATCGGCCGTCGCAAACTATGGCGAGTCGTTGGCATCGGCGTCCCGGTCGTGGCCGTGGTCGTCTTCGCGGTGATGGCGTTGATCCTCGCGACGCTGCCGACCGAGGCGCCGGCGATCAGCACGGCCTCCCGTTACGCCGGACTGGATGAGCGCCGCGAGGTGCGGGCCGATGTCCGCGCCGAGCCCACCGTGCCCTCGCTGCTCACCGGCGCTGTCGCCCGGACTCCAGAACCGCCGACCTTCTATGGTTCGCCGATCGACCGCGTCCGGATCGCGAAGATCGGCGTCGATGCCCCCATTACCGTACGGGGGGTCGCCTCCTCAGGCGCCATGGAGGACCCGAAGGGCCCGGACGACATCGCCTGGTACGAGTTCACGACGAAGCCCGGCCTCGGCGGCAACGCCGTCTTTTCGGGCCACGTCGACTACATCGGCCGCGGCCCGGCGGTGCTCTGGGACCTCCGCAAGCTCGCCGCCGGCGACATCGTGGAAGTCGCGCTGGCCGACGGCACACGGCTCGAATATGAAGTCAGCGGCTCACAGCTCTACCCCACGGCGACGGTCCCCATGGAGTACGTCCTGGCGGCGACGGCCAACGACACGCTGACCATCATCACCTGCGGCGGCGTGTTCGCGGCTGGTGACTACAGCCACCGGCTCGTGGTCAAGGCGAACCGGGTCAACGTTATCTCTCCGTAGTCCCTCACCCGCAGCCCCTCTCCCGCTGCCGCAGGGGAGGGTGGCCAGGCGAGCCAAAACTCTAGCACTGCCGGTCGCGGCTCGGTTCGGCAGCGGCGAACTCAAAGGCGCGCGAATGTCGTAGAATGCCGCCACTACGGAGGTTACAGCCATGGCTGATTCACTCATTACCGACGAAATGCGCGCGGCGATCGGCGTCCCCAGCGAACCCACGATCCTGGAGGCCGACCGGACGTCGATCCGGATGTTCGCCCGCTCGGTCGGGCATACCGACCCAATTTATTTCGACGTCGAGGAGGCCCGGAAGGTGGGCTACCGCGACATCCCCTGCCCGCCCGGCTACCTCGGCACGCCCATCTTTAGCCACGCCACCAGCGACCCGACCAACAGCCGGCGCCGCGGCCAAGGCGAACTGCAGCCCTCCCGCCCGCTGACGCGCCGGCTCAATGGCGGCACCGAGATCGAGTACCTCGGCGACATCTGCGCTGGGGATGTCCTCACCTCGGTCACGGCGCTGGCGGATGTCCAGGAGCGCAAGGGCGGCATCGGCGACATGCTGATCACGACCTCGAAGACGACGTACCGCAACCAAGACGGCGCGGTCGTCGCGATCATGACCGGCACGGGGATTCGCTACTGAACCGGCCGCTGTCGGCGCCAACGCCTTTCCCCGCTCTCGACGGCGTCCTTGGGCGCGTGGTCGAGGACGTGCGAGAGGCGCTCGGGGCGAACCTCGTCGGCGTCTACCTGCAGGGGTCGTTCGCCCTAGGCGATGGCGACGCCTTCAGCGACGTCGACTTCATCGTCGTGACCCAAACGGACATCGCGGACGAGGACGTGCCGCGCCTCAACGCGATGCACGCGGCCATCCACGGGCTGCCCGAAGAGTGGGCGCAGCACCTGGAGGGTTCGTACGTGCCCGCCGCCATCCTTCGGCAGAGCGACGGCGGCGGCCCGCGCGACCGGCCTGGCGCGCCGCGCCCAGCCGATTGGGCCGATCCGGGCGTCACCGGCGGGCGGGCGACAAAGTACCCGCTGCTTTTCCTCAACAACGGTAGCCGGCAGCTTGTCCGTTCCCAGCACGACAACACGCTAGTGGTCAGCTGGGTGCTGCGCGAGCGGGGGATCGCCCTCTGGGGGCCACCGGCGCGCAGCCTGATCGACCCCATCGATCTGGGTGCGCTGCGGGACGAGGTGGCCGCGATGATGCGTGGCTTCGGGCAGGCGGTGGTCGATGGGGACATTACGCTGGACGCGCTCCATCTCCAGGGTTTCACGGTTCTCTTCTGCTGCCGGGCGCTGGTGACGTTGGAACGTGGGCGGATCGTTTCGAAGCCCGTCGCGGCGGACTGGGCCCGCGAGGCGCTCGACGAACGCTGGCGCCCGTTGATCGCCCGCGCTTGGGCCGACCGTGCCCGCTATCCGCGCGGACGCGGCGCCCCGGAGGCCCACGCCGCCCTCAAGCCTAGCCCAGACGAGGCAGCGCTCACGCGGGAGTTCGTCCGCTATGCCTTCGCCTATGCCGAGCGCCGCTACCCCTCGTTCGCAACTGTGCGTGAGGCGTAGGGTCGTGCCGATCGTCACCTCGCTGCTCGACATCGATTGGTACAAGCTCACGATGGCGCAGTTCGTGTTTCACCGTTATCCAGACGTGCCGGTCATCTATGGGCTGACGAATCGCACCGTGAAGGTGCGGCTGGCCGAGACCGTGCTACTCGCTGACCTGCGTGATGAACTCGAAGCGGTCCAACGCCTGACCTTTCGTGCCGACGAGCTGGCGTTCCTGGCCGCGTTTCGGCGCGCGGACGGGACTCCGTTGTACGGCGAGGATTTCCTCGGCCACCTCGCCAGCTTGCGGCTTAGCCAGTTTTCGCTCTCTTCAGGCCCGGACGGCCAGATCGACCTGCGCTTCGTCGGGCCGTGGGCCGAGGCGATCTTCTGGGAGACGATCGCGCTCTCCATCGTGAACGAGTTGTACTACCGCCAGACGGCGCCGGACCGCGACGCTGCCTACCGCGAAGGCGAGGTGCGGCTTGCGGCGAAAATCGAGCGGCTCCAGCGCTATCCCGAGGTCCGCATCACCGAGTTTGGCACGCGCCGGCGGTTCAGCAAGGAATGGCAGACGCGGGTGGCGGCGACGCTCGCGAACCAGTTGCCGACACAACTCACCGGCACATCGAACGCGCTCCTGGCGATGACGCTGGGCCTGCCGCCACGTGGGACGATGGCGCACGAGCTGTTCATGGTCCTCGCGGCCGTCTCCGGCGCGGGCCCAGAGTCGTTGCGGGCCTCGCACGGCCGCGTGCTCACGGAGTGGTATCAAGAGTATGGCGACGAGCTCTCGGTCGCGTTGACGGACACCTTCGGCTCCGAATTCTTCTTCCACGACTTCACCGCGGAGCCGGCGCGGGCGTGGCGCGGACTCCGCCATGATTCGGGCGACCCAGCCGCCTTCGGCGCGACGGCGCTCGCGTTCTACGCGGGCCACGGCATCGACAGCCGGAAGAAGCAGCTCCTCTTCAGCGACGGCTTGGACGTGGAGACGATCGTGAGCCTTTGGGAGCGTTTCCACGGCTCGTTCCAACTTGGCTTCGGCTGGGGCACGAACCTGACGAACGACCTCGGTTACGCGCCGCTCTCGCTCGTCGTCAAGGTCGTGGAGGCCGCCGGTCGCGGGACCGTGAAGCTCTCGGACAACCCGGCGAAGGCCCAGGGCAGTCCCGCCGACATCGCGCGTTACGCGCAGGCCTTCGGCCATCGTCGCGGGGCCTATCGCGAGACGACCTATTAGGGCATCGACAGGGCTCGTCAAGCTCGCCGGCCCGTCTGGCTCGCTTCTCGTCAGGCGCCGAGGGCGGACGCGATCGAGTCGAGGACACGCTGCTCCTCTGGCGACTTCTTGCCGCGGCCAGCGAAGCCCCCGGCGGCGTTGGCCACTGCGTTGGCCCTGCGCAGGAGCGCCTCCCGGAAGTCCCTCCGTTGGTCGGCACTCAAGGTTTCCGTTAGTGCGCGGGCATACGCGCTCCAGGTGACCATCAGCGAGGCGGGGGGCTCATGTTCGAGCCAGTCCTCCAGGAGGTCGTACTCGGCGCTCCCGGTGCGCAGTCCGGATGAAGCGGCTTCCTGCAGGACTGCGGCCTTCTCCTTTTCTTCGAGCCGCCGGTCCGCCCAGGCCACCCCAACCAGGGGCGCGAGCGTGAGTGCGGCGAAGGTTGCCGGAGTTACGCCGTATTCGAGCAGTTGATCTATCAGCGCCCCGTCTTCAACGCCCGAGGCGGCCGCCATCTCGCTGCGTGCCGCGTCCTTGGCCTTCGTCGATCGGAGTCGCTCCACCAGTTCCGCGTTCTGCTTCCGGAAGAATTCTTCTTCTAGCGAGTTCCCTCGCTCTCGGAGTGGATCGTCAGCCACGGCTTCAACCTCCCGCTTTCCAACACGGTAGCACGCGGCCGCTGCGGGAGACAGGGACACGTCGAGGAGTGTCGGTCCCGGAAGTCGGCGGTGCGTTGGAAGCGGATGTCG
>CAMAUF010000162.1 GCA_945861295.1 bacterium
GACACTGGGGACGGGCACGCCCGCGCCGCGCCAAAGCGGCGAAATGTTCCATCGGCCGACAGACATCGCCATCCATCCCAAGAGCGGCGACCTCTTTGTCTCGGACGGCTACGGCAACTCGCGCGTGCACCGACTCGACAAGAACGGGAAGCATATCCTCAGTTGGGGGCAGCCCGGCGCGGACCCGGGCGACTTCAGCCTCCCGCACAACATCGCGATCCTCGACGACAACCATGTCGTCGTGTGTGACCGTGAAAACCATCGCGTGCAGGTGTTCACGATCGACGGCGCATTCGTGCGGGAGTGGCACGTGCACCACGCGGTCGCGGTCTGGGTAGACCAAGCGAACGGCTGCGTCTATGTGGCGGAGCAGGGCCCGCCGCCGGTGCAGTTCGGCGTCCCGAACCTCGGGCACCGCGTCTCGATCTATACGAGAGAGGGCCGCCTGTTGAACCGCATCGGCAACCCGCTGCCGGGTGAGGGGCCAGATCAGTTCCTCTGGCCACACAGCATCGCCGTGGACTCGCAGGGCTCGATCTACGTGGCGGACGTCAGCTATGTCGAAGTCGGCAGCCGCCAGACACCGCCGCGCGAAATGGTCAGCCTGCACAAGTGGCGCCGCGTCTCCGGATGAGCCGCGTTGTTAGGCTGCGCGTGACTTTGGAGCCAGTCGCCAGTTCCGACCTGCGCGACGACGCCTTCGACATCTTCGATCAGGGCGTGCACCATTGGCGGCGATCCTTTGAATGGCGCGCAGCAGAGCGGAAGGCCATTTACGTCCTGGACTCGAAGCTCGAAGATGGAGGGGAACTCGACCTGCTGGTGCGAGCGCTGGTGGCCGGCACGGGCCGACGAATCCAAGTCCAGATCGAGGAGATATCGTGAAAGATGAACCGGCAAGCGGAATTCTCTATACCTCGCTCGGCGGGCGCCGCTGGTGCGAATCGGAGTTCTCGACGGAAGAAGCGAGCTTCTTGCGGCAAAAACTGGCATGGGCATTCGGCGAGCCGCGTCCCCGTTCCGACACCTTCCACAACTCTTGGCTGGATGAGGCGAAGTGTGGGCTCCCCCGTGAGAGTTGGGAATCCGCAGATGCGCCGCTGGTGCGCGTTTGCCGAAACGTGTTCCTCCGCCTTGCTACGGATGAGGGTCGCTTCGCCGCGCCTGGACTGAGTAGCGCCCTGCATCACCAGATTGAGGACCGTTTCGGCGGCAGCAAGGCCTTCGCGAAGGCCACCGGCCGCCATCCGGGCCGCCTCAGCCGAATCGTCTATGGCCAAACCACCGCCACCATCGAGGAACTCGACGGCATCGCCCGCGACCTCGGCTTCCGCATCACCCTCGAACCGAGCGTCCCGGCCGACGCCTAGACGGTCATCGGGGCGCGGGCGGAGCGGACGAGGACGCGTTCTTGCTCAGTCAGTTCCTCCCAGCCCTTGAGGACCTCGTCGCGCAGCGGGAAGATGTGGATCGAATCCCAGCCGCAGACATCCTCGCAGAGGCGGCAGCCCGTGCACTTCTTCTCGTCGACCGTGCTAACGCCGAAGAAATCGTCGGTGCGATCGGTCCGCTGGAGACTGAGCGCGTCGAACGGGCAGATGTTGATGCACAGCTCGCAGCCCGAGCCGATGCACTTCTCCTCGATCACGACGGCCTTGGGCCACTTATCCTTCTTGTAGCTCCGGCAGACATCGCCGATATCGTCGAGGATCGATTCCGGCGGGCAGACGATGCCGCAGGCGCCGCAATCGATGCACAGCGTCGGGTCGATGATGTGCATGGCGTTTCGTTCGCCCGTGATCGCGTTCGTCGGGCAACGCTTGGTGCAGGCCGTACAGCCGATGCACGTCTCAATGATCTTGTAGGACAAGGGAGTCCCCCGGTGGTCTGTCTGGCGCTATGGTACACCGCAGGCCCGTTAGCCGTCGCCACGGCCCGCCCCGAGGAGTTCGCCGGTGATCCCTGACCTTGAGTTCGGCAAGTCCGGCCTTCGTATGCGCCCGCTGGGCCTGGGCACATCGCGCTGGGCGCCCGGACCGGCTGGCGTCGAGGGCGCGCGGGCCGCGCTCGCGGCAACGCTGGCGGCGGGCGTCACCTTCGTCGACACAGCCGAAATCTACGGCAAGGGCGCCTCCGAGCGCATCCTTGGCGGGCTGATCGGCGAAGGCCCGCGCCCGTTCGTGGCGACCAAGTTCGCGCCGCTGCCGTATCGCTTCCGCGCCTCGGCCCTGCCCAAGGCACTGGACCGCAGCTTGGCGCGCCTGGGGACGGACGCGGTCGACCTCTACCAGATCCACTGGCCCTACTCGCTCATCCGCATCGAGGCATTGATGGCACGGCTGGCCGATGCGGTCGCGGCGGGCAAGGTGCGCCATGTCGGTGTCTCGAATTATTCGGCGGCGCAGATGCGAGCCGCACATGCCGCCCTGGCGAAGCGCGGGGTCGCGCTGGCGTCGAACCAGGTCCACTACAGCCTCCTCCGCCGGAATCCCGAGCGAAACGGCGTCCTCGCCGCTTGCCGGGAACTCGGCGTGACGCTGATCGCCTACCGGCCGATTGCGGGTGGGGCGCTGACCGGCAAGTACGGCCCGGGACGCGAGACGGTCACAGGGTTGCGGCGTTTCCGCGGCCAATTCCGCAAGCTGGAACGGACTTGGCCCTTGGTCCAGGAGCTCGAACGCATCGGCGCGGCCTACGGGCGCACCGGCTCGCAGGTAGCGCTGAACTGGCTCGCCCGGCAGCCCGGAGTCATGCCGATCCCCGGCGCCCGCAACGGCGCGCAGGCCACGGAGAACGTCGGCAGCATCGACTTCGCCATCACCGACGATGAAGCCGCCCGGCTAAGCGCCCTCTCGGATCGGATTCTCGCCGGCTAGGCGAGCCCCAACAGCGCGTCGAGGCCGACGACCAGGTGATCCAGGGTCATCGAAGCGCTGGCGGCCATGAGGACGCCCGGCATGAACGAATCGCGGCCGGTGCTGTCGTGACGGATCGTCAGCGTTTGGCCGAGGCCGCCGAAAATGACCTCCTGGTGGGCGACGAAGCCGGGAAGCCGGACCGAGTGGATGGCGATGCCGCCGTACTCGCCGCCGCGCGTACCAAGGATGGTCTGCTTCTCGGTCGGTGCGTGACGGAAGGCGTCTTCGCGGGCCGCGCGCATCAGTTCCGCCGTCGTCTTGGCGGTGCCGCTCGGTGCGTCGACCTTCTGGTCGTGGTGCATTTCGATAATCTCGGCGCTTTCGAAGAAGGGCGCGGCCTGCTTGGCGAAGTGCATCATCAGGACCGCGCCGATCGCGAAGTTCGAGGCGACCACGACGCCCAGCTTTCGCGCCGCCGACTCGGCCGCCAGCCAGGCCATGAACTCGCTCGACAGGCCCGTTGTGCCGATGACCATACGGACGCCGGCCGCGAGGGCGATCGGCGCGAGTTCGGGCGTCCAGGCGGCGTTGGTGAAATCGATGACGACGTCGGCGGGATGAGCGGCGAAACAAGCCTGGGCGGCGCGGTAGACCGGCAGGCCATCGACGGCGTCTGCGGCGGCGAGCTTGTCAACGAAGGCGACGGCGGTGAAGCCCTCGGCGGCCGAGACCGCGGCGGCGACCTGGCGCCCCATCTTCCCGGACCCGGAAACAACCACGCGAATGTCAGTCATGGCGCTGAATTGTACACCGCGGGAGAGGCGCGTGGCGCTTGGACAGGTAGCATGGCTTGATGAGCCGTTTCGCACTCGCATGCCTCGCGCTCCTCGCGCTTGCCCTCGCGGCATGTGAGAAGCCCGACGCTTCGTTCACGACCTCGCCCTCGGCCCGGGTTTTGGCGGGGACGACGACCGGGAACGTCGCCTTTGGCCCGCCCGATGCCGCGCCCGCGCCCGTGACGGACCCGGCCGGCTGGCGGCTGACGTTCGACCTCGCCGTGTTCCAGAAGCTCGAGAATGGCACGCAGGCCGTCCGCATCGTCTTCGAGGTCAAGTCGCAGCGTGGCCTGGGCCTCGAGCTGTGGCTTAGCAACGAGGCTGGGACGGTGGCGCGCTGGAGCGGCGGTTCGAGCGACACCTACGACGGCGTCGTCTGCTTCCAGATGGCGCTGGAAACGGAGACTGAGGCCATGCTCCTCCCGCCGGGCAAGTACACGGCGACCATCGCGTTCCGGGATGTCGAAACCGGCGTGGTGGCGGCGAAATCCATCAAGGTGACCGGCAGAGTGCCAGAGCTCGACGGCGCCCCTCCGGCGGCCGGTTCGGCCGTGTTTCGCGACCTCTTGGGCTGCCCGCGCGGGAGCTGACGGCGGCCGTGGACAGCGCCCGCACGCGCGTCGTATTGTTCCATGGATGAAGAGGCTCGAAGAATACACGACCATTGTCACGCCAAATGGCTCGCTTTTCCTCGCCTACGCCCCGGCGATCGATGGCTGTCACGCGCTCGGGGCGACGCCCGTTGAGGCGCGGGCGGAGCTCGAGAACGTGTTTGAGATGCTGGTGGAAGAGTTCGCGGAGCGACGCGAGCCGCTGCCCCCAGATGTCCCGCAGGAACAGTTGATTGCCATCGGCTAGAGCGTCAGAGTTCGCCGCGGCGGCCAGTCGATTGGGTTTTCGGCTCGAACGGCAGCGCGGCAGCCACGCACGCTGGGTCAACCCGGACGGGCGTGGGATCACCATTCCAGTCCACGGCTCGACCGAAATTGGTCCGCCGCTCTACTTCAAGCTGCTTCGCCAACTCGGGGTCTCAAGGCGGGAGTTTCGAGAACTCCTCTGACCCGGAGCACTGCGACGAGAAACGTTCCTCGTCGTCGAGGCTTGAGCTACCGGCCCGGTAGCGCGGTTACCGCCGCAACGCCGCGCCGTGTTCGTCGACGTGCGGGGCGCGCCGCCAGGGGCCCGTTTCCGCTTCCGCGCAGAGGAAGGTCGAGCCCGAGAACGGCAGCGTCGTGCCGTCGCCCATATCGACCTCACGCCAGAAGTGCCGGGCAGCGAGGTGTTCGTTGTCGACGAGATCCTGCGGGTAGTTCACCTCGGAGATAATCAGCCCGCGAGCCTGCGCGCCGTGGAAGAAGTCGGCGGCGTCCATGGTCGCGATGAAGCCGCTGAGCACGTCCGAAATATGGCCCGCTTCGTCGCGGAACGTCTCGGGGACGAAGTAGCGCGACTCCGCAAGGTCTTCGGCCAGGCCCGCTTCCTCGAGCCAGGCGACGAGGTTCATCCAGGCCGGCGGCGGGACGTTGACGAGCTGCGCGTTGACATAGCGGCCGTCCTTGGCGCGATGCTGCCAGGGCGGCGTCGGGCCGGGGCTGGCGTGGCGGCCGGTGCGGCGGGTCGAAAGCTTGCCGGTGTAGTCCCAGGTCGGGAAGGCGTTCTCGGTCATCGCCGAGCAGGCTTCGTGGACGGAGATGCCGAGTTCGCCGCCGCCCATCGCCGCCCGCGCGTGGAGCCGCGCCAGAGTGGCGATGAAGGCCCAGGTGCCAGCCATGTGGTAGGCCTGGTTGCCGGTCGGCGCCAGGGGCGGCGTGTGCTCGATGTCGTCATAGCCGCAGATCATCATCTGCCCGCCGAGCGCGAGGTGGACGAGGTCGGAGCCGGCGTACTCGGCCCAGGGCCCTTCGGGGCCAAACGGCGTCACCGCGCAGCGCACCAGCCGCGGGTTGGCCGCGGCCAGGCCCTCGGCGGCTTCGTCGCCGGCATCGAGGAGGACATCCGCGCCCGACACGAGCTGTTGGAGCTGACGGCGGCCTTCGGGGGTGGTCAGGTCGAGGGTCACTCCCTCCTTATCCGTGTTGTAGTGCCAAAAATGCAGGCTGCGCTCGGCGCCAGGTTCGCCATCGAGGAATGGTTCGAAGCAGCGTGTCAGCGCGCCGCCTGGCGGCTCAACCAAGATGACGCGTGCCCCGGCTTGCGCGAAGAGCCGGCCGCACCATTCGGTCAGCGGGTCGGCGAGTTCGACGAC
>CAMAUF010000163.1 GCA_945861295.1 bacterium
CGATATCCAGGAGGGCGGGATCACGCTCTACGGCGGCCTGATCGGCGGCGTCCTGGGCGGGCTGGTCTATGGCTTCATCCGCAAGCTGCCCATCGCGATCACCCTTGATGGCGCCGCGCCGGGGATGATCCTCGGCCAAGCGCTCGGGCGCCTCGGCGACCTGGTCAATGGCGAGCATGTCGCTGACCGCACGAGCCTGCCTTGGGGCTTCAAGTACGTCCACCCCGATAGCCCGCAGTACCAAGAGTTCGATTCGTTTCGCAACTCCGGCGAACTCGCCCCATTCGACTCCTTCGCCGTCCACCCGACGGCCGGCGGGTACGAACTCCTCGGCGACTTGATCATTTTGGCGCTCTTGCTGTTCGTGGCGCGCCGCTACATACGCACGCCGGGTTGGACGTTCGCACTCTATATGGCGCTGTACGGCGTGATGCGCTTCGCACTCTCGTTCACCCGGAACGACGAGCAGACGCTCTTCGATATCCCGGTGCCGATGCTCGTGAGTGCCGCGGTCGTTGGCGGCGCGATGATGGTCGCCGCCATCCTGTATCGCTTCCCCGGCCCGATCACGCGGGAGTACGCCGATCGCGCTTGGGGCTCGCCCGCCGATGACGGCGAGGGACCGGATGATTCTGGGCCGCCCCCGCCAACCGGAGCGCGCCCGCGCGCTGGCCGGGCATGACGCCAGCGGTCGTCACGCTGTACCGCCGTCCCGCCTGCGGCCTCTGCGACGAGGCCGAGCGGTTGCTCGGTCCGTTGATGGCGGGCCTAGGCGCCTCGTTGCGGACGGTCGACATCAGCGCCTCGGCTGACTTGCTCGACCGCTTCGGCCTGGCGATCCCGGTGGTCGAAGTCGATGGGGTCGAGGTCGCCCGCGCGCCCCTTCGCCGGTCCGCGCTTGAGGGCGCGCTGGGCGAAGCGCTCAGCGGTAGAGGCGATGCTCCGCGATGAACGCGGCGACCGCATCGGGTACGAGATAGCGGATCGGCAGCCCGGCCTTGACGCGTTCACGGACCATCGTCGACGAAATTGCCAGCGGCGGCATCTCGATCGCCTCGACCCCCGTGCCCGGCGGTGGCGCGCCGGGCTTGGGCGCGACCGCGAGCCGCGCCAGGCGCCGGATCCGGTCCGGCTCGCGCCAGTTCGGCAGGTCGGCGAGTGCATCGGCGCCGAGCACGAGCACGATGTCGTCGTGGCCGGCTGCGCGCAGGTCGGCCAGGGTTTCGACTGTGTACGTCGGCCCGGTCCGCGCTACTTCGCGGTCATCGACGATGAAGGCGGGGTTGGCTTGGACCGCGAGCCGGGTCATGGCAAGCCTCAGTTCGGCGGGAGTGACGGCGCGGTCGCGCTTGCGCCAGGGTTCGCCCGCCACAAGGAAGGCGACCTGGGCGGCGTCGAACTGGTGGCGGGCGCACTCCGCGAGCAGCAGGTGGCCGAAGTGCGGCGGGTCGAAAGTGCCGCCCATGAGCAGGAGCGTCACCAGAGCACCGGGACGCCATATTGGACGATGAGGCCGTCGTTGGCAACGAAAGCGACGCCTTCGACGCGCGCCTGGGCGACCAGCATGCGGTCGAAAGGGTCGCGGTGAATGAGCGGCAAGGCGGACGCAACCAGAGTGTGCGCCTCGGTCACGGGAAGCGTCGTGAATCCTGGCGACTCCTGGCCCGCGATGAAGGCGGCAATCATGGTGGGCAGCGGCAGCTTTCCGATGGATACCTTTATTGCGATCTCCCAGAGCGTTGCGATGCTGACAAAGAGGGTGTTCGAGGGGTTGCGGGCAGCCTCAGTAGCGGCAGCCGATAGGCTCCGAGGATCGAGGCCGAGCCAGAGGTACGACTGAGTGTCCACGAGTAGGTGCACATCGGCGCATCACGAGAGTGGGCGCTCCCAATCCGTGAGTTCCTCCTCCGTCATGAGGTCATCCCACCCTGCTGGGAGTTCGAACAGTCCCTTTGCCCAGCCCGGTTCCTGCAAGCCGCCCAGGTGCGGCGTGGGCCGCGCTGCCAGGAGGATCGAGCGCCAGGCCACGGCTCGGCCGCTTCAGCGGGAGGCCCCGGGGCGGGAGTGTACCACTCATCGAGGTCGTCCTCCGTCATCGGGTCGTCCCAGCCATCGTAGAAGTTGACGAGGTCCAAAGGCTGGCCTGGCGTCCGAGGAGGCTCGCAACAGGGTCATGCCTCAAGCAGTGATGGCCGGTTCTTTACTCACGAAAGAGAATGTCGGAGATGTCTTCACCGGCATAGTAACCCACGCGAACGAGCTGGTGATTGCCTAGAATAATGATCGTGATGTTGTCGTCAGGGTATCGAAATATAGAACTTGAGAATCCATTTATCGAGCCGTCGTGTGTGTTATACGACTTTGGGCCGGGACGCTCGTCACTCGTTCCAACAATCCAACCGTAACCATAATTCACATTGGTAGCGAATTTCGGTTTGGGATCCGGCAGTGGCAACGTCACATGAGGAGTGAACATCAACTCAAGAAGTCCATAGGGTATCAGCTGGTCGGTATAGAGAGCCCGATCCCAACGGTACAGGTCCTCTACCGTTGAGTAAAGAGCACCGGCAGCAAAAGGGATGGACATGTGGATGTACTCTGAATTGTATGAAGAGAAGCCACGGTAGCGGTAGCCCTTCGCTAAGCTACCATCGTCGTGATCGTAACCTGTGTTCGACATCTGCAGTGGCGTAAAGATGTTCGTCCGCAGGAACGTCTCGTAGGTTTCGCCCGACACTTGCTCGATGATATATCCAAGCAGGATATAGCCGGAATCGCTGTATCTCCAGTCCTCTCCTGGTTGGAACTCGAGGGACTTGTCTTTGAATCGCGCAATCGTCTGCGCTGGTGATGAAGGCTCCGACCAGGTTCTCACGTAATCGGCAAACCGTACGAAATTCGGGATGCCCGATGTGTGGGTCAAGAGGTGGTGGATGGTGATGTTTTCCCAGGCAACCGGACAGTCAGCTATATAAGGACATATCGGTTGCTGGACGTCGATGCGTGATTCACTCTGGAGGATCATGATTGCCATCGCCGTGAATTGCTTGGTGATGGAGCCGATGCGGAACCGTGTCTCAGCGCTATTGGGCAGATTCGTGTCTCGGTTCGCGAGGTCGAACCCGCGGCTCAGCAAAATTTCTCCATCCTTCGCAACCAGGACCGCTCCGGTAAACTCCTTTTCTTCCAGGAAGCGTGTGATAAGTGACGCGGGGTCATCTGGCGACGAGCCGGAGCACGCGACGATCGAAAGGCTGAGCACAAGCAGGCTCAGAGGGGTCCACGTGCTTAGACGGCGCACGATACCTTCTTGCCCGCGTTCGCGGGTGCCCGCAATTCGAGTTGATTTCAATTTGCCGACCTGCGGAACAGCTTAGCACACGCAAGGAGTGCCTAAAGGGGGCCAAGGTTAATGAGTGTCTGACTCATGATTTTGCACGCGAGCGAACATAGGTCTTCCAGGGATGCGCGGGAGTGGACTTGCCGTTGACGATCGTCGGCACCTAGTTCGACTTCACTGGCGTCGGGACGGGCGCGAGCTCCGCCGCTGGACGTGGTGGAGGTGGTGCCACGCGCTTGTGGCGATGCGCCCTGCGCAGTGCGGCGCGCGCTCTCCCAGCGTTCGGACCAGCTGTCACTGGCAACGGCGCAGCGCAGGGCGAGCATCGAGTCGACATTGGCGCGGGCCTAGTGCCGGCCGCGGCCCTTGAGCCGCGCTTCGACGACGGCCTTGTTGGCGCTCTCGACGATGCCGCTGCCGACAGGGTAGCCAGTTGCGGGCATCCTCTCCTCAGCGATCGAACCACGGGAAAGATCCTTCCCGTAGCCCAGGACGCGGCGGGCGGTGGCCGCCGGTTCTGGCGCACAGGCGGTGAGGACGACGCCGACCGAGGGCGAGGCCACGATCACGATCTTCCGCCGGCGCAGGCCCTGGCGATGAGGTCGGCCAACCGTTCCTTCGCTTCCGCCAACGGCACGCGTGTCATGCGGTGAGTGTACCGCAAGCTCCGGGTGCGGTGGGGCCGAACCGCTGGGCGCCCGTTGACCAGCCCCCCCTTTTTCGTTAAGCTTGAGTCGTTAGCACTCATGCCTAGGGAGTGCTAGAGGCGAAGGTAGAGTTGACAGTGCCATTATCAGATCGCCGCTCCCGCATCCTCGCCCTCATCGTCGACGACTACGTCGATTCGGCCCAGCCGATCGGTTCCCAGGGCCTGGTCGATCGCCACCACCTTGGCCTTTCCAGCGCTACCGTCCGCAACGAGATGGCCGCCCTCGAAGAAGAAGGCTTCATTACCCACCCGCACACCTCGGCCGGGCGCGTCCCTTCGAACCGCGGCTATCGCTACTACGTCTCCTCACTGATGCCCGAACGCGACCTTTCCCAACAGGAGCAGGCAACGATCCTGCATCAGTTCCACCAGAGCGCCCGCGACCTGGAGGAGTACGTCGGCCTCGCCGCGAGCGTCCTCGCCAACTCGCTGCGGAACGTCGCCCTGATCACTCAACCGCGCCTCTCCGAGGTCCGCTTCAAGCAGCTCCAGCTCGTGGAACTGACGGAGTCGCGCGTCCTCCTCGTCGTCGTCACCTCGGACGCCCAGGTCCACCAGCAAACCTTGGATCTGCCCGTCCCCGTCAACCAAGACGGACTCTCGCGGCTGGCGGCTCGCCTCAATGGCGAGTTCGGCGGGCACATGGCGGCCGATTTGCCCATGCGCGACAAGTCTGAACCGCTGCACGCCGTCGAGGCGATCGTCATCGCGGCCGTCACCGACATCTTGCTGCGGGAGCAAGCGCACTTGGTCGAAGCGCCGATCGTCGAGGGCGTCCGCGATCTGCTGCGCCAGCCCGAGTACGGCGACAGCGACCGCATGCTCGATACGCTCGAAGCGGTCGACGAACGCCGCCTCCGTTCCGCCATCCCGTCCCAGCACATGGGCGCCGGTGATGTCGCGATCGTCATCGGCGAGGAAAACCTGCAAGGCCCATACCGGGACATGAGTTTCGTGCTCGCGCGCTACGGCGTGCCGGGCGGCGCCGGCGGCGTCCTTGGCGTCCTGGGGCCGACGCGCCTCGCCTATGGCGACGCCGTCGCCCACGTCCGCTACGTCAGCGAACTCCTGACGACGCTGATGCGCCAGTACTACGGCCTCGACGAGAGTGGCGGCCGCGCCTGACGTCCGCGCCCGAACGCGATCTACCACCCATACATTACCTGGGCGCCAGGCCGCCCACCACGAGGAGAGCATGAGCGACAGCGAACGAGAGCCCACCGTCGACAACCGCGCCGCTTCGCGGATGCCTTCCGGCGAGCCTGAGCCGGAGGCGCCCGCCGTGGCTGGGGAGACGCCCGAGCCCGAAGCGGACGAGCTCGCGAAGTTGCGCGAACAGGCCGAGACCTATCATAAGAACTGGCAGCGGAGCGCCGCCGACTTCATTAACTACAAGAAGCGCATTGAGCACGAGCGCTCCGAACAGGCCCGCTTCGCCACGGTTTCGACCGTCATCAACCTGCTGCCGATCTACGACGACCTCGACCGCGCCGTGACGAACGTCGACGCCCACCTCGCCGGCCTGCAGTGGGTGCAGGGCGTCGTCAACATCCAACGCAAGTTCGCGAGCCTGGTCGAGGCGATGGGAGTGACGGAGATCAGTGCCGCCGGCGAAGCCTTCGACCCCGCCCTCCACGAGGCGATAGCGAAACAGCCCGGCGCTGAAGGCAAAGTCCTCCACGTTGTCCAGCGCGGCTACAAGCTCGGCGAACGCGTCGTCCGCCCCGCGATGGTAATTGTGGGCGAAGGGGAAGCAGCCTCGGAGACCTAAGACCGCTGGCCCGGCCAGCCGCCCTGTCACCCTCAACGAACATGCGAAAAGGAGTCACAACGAGATGGGTAAGGTCATCGGCATCGACCTCGGCACGACCAA